>CAJAFJ010000083.1 GCA_903938955.1 uncultured beta proteobacterium
CGATCCTTTGGACGTGAAATAGGTTTGTTAACCATGGCAGCTTCAATCGAATCAACTTCTCGTTCACCCATGCTTCGTTGTTCGATGTCCACCCGTTGCTGCTTACACCGATTGGACTAATACTAATTAGATTTCAATGAGATAGATGTTATCCAGTCAAAGCCTGTCAAACTTTGCATTTTTGGTGGATCCAATTCCAGGGGATAGCAGCCGCTCGCTGAGTGCAAAGCGCATGTTGGCCGGCACCTCAAGCCCGGCGGCAATGTGCCAGCCTGCTTGGTCCATGACCATGATGACGAACTCGAGGGTCGGACGGGATCCATGTAATTCACGGCTAAAAGTGAGTTAACTTATTGTTTTAAAACAGGAATCCAGATTTTTCATAAGCGTAAATTTTGACCTAATTCCTGACCAGTTTTACCCGGCCACTACCGATCCTAGACGCTGCGCGAAAGACGCCACGACCGACTTCTGTGCATCTAGTGATGCTGCGGCCACCGCTTACTGGATTTCCAATTGCTAAGCTACCGTAAGTTTAGCCAATAAAAACTTGGTCGCATTAATCCGTTCTTCGCACACCATTGGGGGACATTGAATCTGCACCAGAAACCACCTCTTTGAGGATTTTCCAACCATCGTCTCCCCTTAAAAACTCCAACTTCTTACGACTTGAAACCGCCAGCCGTCCCGCCTTATATTCTTGGAGGAAATGGGCAGTTGCGCTGTCGCCATTCACAGTCACAGTTAGTTTGTCTACCTTGACGCTGATGGACGGTTTACCCACAATGCGATGCTGGCGCTCTTCCTCCCATTTCTTGCGGTTGATGGCGCTGGCCGGATTACAGTCTTTGCAGTATGCAGTCAAGTAAGCTTCGATGTTTCGCGCGGACCACGCACCGGCCCAATTTGCAACAGCCAACTCCACCGCCTCAACGGATTCAAAATCACTTGCTTTGATTGGAACAGGCGCAGAGGTCACAGTCACGAATGTTGGTGCATCCGTTTCACTCGATGTGTTTGCTGTGTCCGGCAGTTGTGTCGTAGGCACCACCGTGAATGAGCTTGGGGCCTCCGCTGCAGCTGACTTTGAGGCCACTTGCGTCTGTGTTTCCATCCGGTTCATGACACCAGCGGCGGTTAACAATCGCAACCGCGCTGAACGCCAATCGGCCAGTGCCCGAATCTGCTCCAACTGTGCGTCCACCTGTGCAGACTGCGTGTTCAATACTTCCATAATGTCTGCAGCCCCTTTGTCAAATCTGCGCTGCAATGATTCGGTTGCCAATCTCGCAGCCAGAAATAGCTGCTGAGAGGCACCCAGGTTATCCAGTGCCGCCTCAATTTCCGCATATGCCTTAACCACTTCGGCCAGTATCTGGTTTTGCACATCAATCACCTGAAATTGGGACTGTTCTAACTGAGCCTGCGCGCCTTTGACTTTGTACGTATTGGAAAACCCATTGAATAGAGGAATGTTGAGTGTCAATACAGCCAGTGTTTCTTGTGTTTTGTTGGGACTCAAGGCTTGGTTTGGTCTGCCGTTTTCGTAGTAGTTAACCCCCAAGTCCAGGGTGGGTTTTCCTTCGGAACGTGCGGCATTGAGCTTTTCAC
>CAJAFJ010000084.1 GCA_903938955.1 uncultured beta proteobacterium
CGCGAATACCAAAAACTGCGTGAACGGCGTATCGACGATGTGAGCCAACTGATGGATGGCGCCCGCCGCGCCATGCGGGCCAGTTTTCAGCGCGAAATGGACGTGATTGAAATCAACCTCTCGTTCCTGGCCTCGGTCGGTTCGGTCTCGCCTTACGTCGGTTTGTTTGGCACGGTCTGGGGCATCATGCACGCCTTTACCGGGCTGGCGGCATTGCAAACGGTCACGCTCGCCTCGGTCGCGCCCGGCATTGCCGAGGCCTTGGTCGCCACGGCCATCGGCCTGTTTGCGGCCATTCCGGCCGTGGTGGCCTACAACCGCTTTGCCCGGGATATTGACCGCATTGCGATCCGGCTGGAGACTTTCATTGAAGAGTTCTCCAACATCTTGCAGCGCAACGTCGGCGCCCAGTCGGCATCCGGCAAATAACAGGAGCAACAGCATGGCCGCAGTGGTTAGCCGGGGTCGCGGACGCCGCACCATCAACGAGATCAACATGGTGCCCTTCATCGACGTGATGTTGGTACTGCTGATCATTTTCATGGTCACGGCGCCGTTGATCACGCCCAGCAAGATCGATTTGCCCAGCGTCGGCAAAGCCGCCAAGCAGCCCGACCAGGTGATCCAGATCGTGATTGGCAAAGACGAATCCATCGCCATGAAGATCAAGGAAAAAACCACGTCGCTGGGGCTGAAAGACGTGGCCGGTGCGGTCAAAAATGCACAAAGCAACGCCACCGATTCAGCCGTGGTCATCAGCGCCGACAAAAACGTCAAGTACGAAGCCGTGGTCAAGGTGATGGACACGCTGCAACGCGCGGGCGTGCAGCGCGTGGGCTTGTCGGTCCAACTGGTCAACTGACACCACCCCATGCAGGCCGCCACCGATCGCCTTGATTTTGCCCCGCCACCCACACCGGGCTGGTTGCGCTCACTCGGCCTGGCCCTGCTGGCGCATGCATTTTTAGTCATCGCCCTGACCTTCGGGGTGCAATGGAAAAGCGAGCCGGTCACGATGAGCGCCGAGGCCGAGCTGTGGTCGGCCCTGCCTCAGGAAGCGGCACCGAAACTGCTAGAGACCCCGCCCGAGCCCCCGGCCCCACCGGAGCCGCCCGCGCCCCTCCTCAAGCCTGAGCCCCCGCGCCCAACTCCGGCCCAAGTCGAAGAACTGCAAGCCGAGGCAGACATCGCCTTGGCACAGGAAAAACAGCGCCTCAAAAAAGAAAAGAAGCTTGAACTGGAGAAGCAGCATCAAGCCGAGTTGAAACTGGAAAAGTTGAAACAAGAGAAGCTGAAGCTGGAAAAACAAGAAAAACTTGAGAAGTTAAAACAAGAAAAACTCCTGCAAGAGAAAAAGCAACTGGCTGAAAAGCGCCTGCAAGAGCAGCGTGAGCTGGACAAAAAAGCCGCCGAAGACAAGAAGAAAACTGCGCTGGACGCCAAACGCAAAGACGCGTTGAAAGCACAGCAAGACAAACTTGATGCCCAGAAAATGGAAGCCCAGCGTGCCGAGAACCTCAAGCGCATGAGCGGGCTGGCGGGCGCGACGGGTGGCGCCAACGCCAAAGGCAGCGCGCTGCAATCCTCCGGCCCCTCCGCCAGTTACGCCGGTCGCATTCGTGCACGCATCAAGCCCAATATCGTTTTCACCGATGAAATTGTGGGCAACCCGTTGGCCGATGTGGAAGTCCGCTTGGCGCCTGACGGCACCATCGTCAGCCGCAAACTGAGCAAATCAAGCGGTGATAAAGCTTGGGACGAGGCTGTTTTAAAAGCCATCGACAAAACCGAGGTACTGCCGCGCGATGTCGATGGCCGGATCATCAGCCCCTTGACGATCGGCTTTCGCCCCAAAGATTAGCGCCGGGTACTGTCGGGTTTGCGCCCGGTTTCAGTCGTAAACAATCGCCGATGTGCCCTGCCCCGCCTGCACCCGCCAGGCAGCCAATGCCTCGTTGGTCGGGAAGAATTTATAAGCCTCCCCCAACTGCAATTCCGCCGTAGCCGAACTCGCCTCGCCTTGACACGCCACGGCAAAGCGCACGCCCAAACCACGCACCACCTCGCCTTGCTCGGTCGCCTCTGTCTGGGCTGGAAAGTCCTTGATCATGCGCGCCACATCGGGCATTTTGCCGCTGGCATCGGTGGCCACCACCACGCGCAGGTGTTTCCCAAAACGGCAACGCGCCTGGTCCAGGTCCCAGATTTGCGTCACCGTGAGCTGCATGCCGCCAGAAAAACGGTCGAGTTGCTGTTTGCCCATGACGATCACCAGCTCATCGTCCTTGAGCAAGTTTTTATGGGCGTTAATCAACGACTCGTCGGCACGGGCCTCAATGACGCCGGTTTTATCGTCCAGCTTGAACAGCGCCAACTTGCCGCGCTGGCCATTGATCACGCGCAGATCGGTGATGATGCCGGCCAGCAATTGCGGCTCACGGGTGTCAATCAGGTCGTCAATCGGGCGCTTGGCAAAGCGGCGCACCTCCAGCACCACCTCGTCAAACAGGTGGCCTGACAGGTAAAAGCCGACCGCTGTTTTTTCATATACCAGGCGCTCCTTGATGCCCCAGGGCAAGGCCTCCACCAAATCCGGCTCTTGGGTGCTGGAGCCGTGGTCATCGTCCCCGCCCATGTCAAACAAGCCGCCCTGGTTGGCATTGGCCACGGCGGCCGCGCCAAAATCAAAGGCACGCTCGACAGAGGCCAGCAGGCTGGCGCGGTTGAGTTGGATGGTATCGAACGCACCGGCCTTGATCAGCGCCTCGACCGTGCGCTTGTTGATCTTGCTGCGGTCCACTCGCACGCAAAAATCAAACAGGCTCTTGAACGGCCCCACTTTGTCACCTTGCGGCCCGGCACCACGCCCTTCGCGCGCCGCCACAATCGCCTCAATCGCTTGCTGGCCGGAGCCCTTGATGGCGCTCAGACCATAGCGAATCATCTTGTCCGAGATCGGCTCGAAGCGGCTGACACCGCGGTTGACATTCGGCGGCTCAAAGGTCAGACCCATCTTCAGCGCATCTTCAAACAAGACTTTGAGCTTGTCGGTGTCGTCCATTTCCACCGTCATGTTGGCGCAAAAGAACTCCGCCGTGTAATGCACCTTGAGCCAGCCGGTGTGATACGCCAGCAGCGAGTAAGCGGCGGCGTGCGACTTGTTGAAGCCGTAGCCTGCGAAGCGCTCCATCAAATCAAAAATTTCGTCGGCTTTCGCCTCGGGCATGCTGTGGGTTTTGAAAGCGCCTTCACGGAATTTCACCCGGTGCTCGGCCATCTCCTCGGCCTTTTTCTTGCCCATGGCGCGGCGCAGCAAGTCGGCGCCACCGAGCGAGTAACCACCCAGGATCTGCGCC
>CAJAFJ010000085.1 GCA_903938955.1 uncultured beta proteobacterium
GACAAATGCGCCAGTATTCAATGCAAGTAATTGCGTTGTGGAACGGTAAAAAAATGCTGCGCTTAGGGATAACGTGTACGGTTATTGCTTAGCTACTTGCAATACTATGGCGCAGGAGCGAAAGCAAATAGCTCTCGAATTTTCTGGTGCATGTATCAACCCCGATGCCCGCATCGGGAACCTTTACTTGATTTGATTGGAGATCTTCAAACATGGCAATGATCGAAAATAAAACGGAATCCGGCATCATCCTGGATCGCCGCCAAATGGTTCTGGGCGCATCCGCAGTCGGCCTTTCGGCTGCCTTCGGTTCCCTGCCGGCAATGGCTGCCGCTGCACCCAAAAAGGGCGGTACCCTGCGCATTGGTATGGAAGGCGGCTCGCCCTCCGACAGCCTGGACCCCCGTACCTACGCCGACTCCATCCCCATCACCATGAGCCTGATGCTCTGGAACAACCTGGTGGAAGTGGCCGACAACGGCGACGCCACCGGCGAACTGTTCGAGAGCTGGGAAGTCAAGCCAGGTGCCACCGACTGGACCTTCAACATCCGCAAGGGCATCACCTTCACCTCCGGCAAAACGCTGGATGCCGATGACGTCATCTACTCCATCAACCTGCACCGCGGCGAGACCAAGTCCCCCGCCAAGTCGCTGATGGCCGACATTTCCGACATCAAGAAGATCAACGCCAACCAGGTCCAAATCCTGATGAGCAACGGCAACCTCGATTTGCCCTTCAACCTGTCGGACTACCACATCATCGTCGTGCCGGCTGGCACCACCGATTTTTCCAAGCCCGATGGCACCGGCGCCTTCACCCTGGACGAGTTCCAGCCCGGCGTGCGCGCGACCTTCAAGAAGAAACCCGGCAACTACTGGAAGCCCAACCGCGGCAACTTCGACCGCGTGGAACTGCGCTACATCGGCGACGCTGCTGCCCGCACCCAGGCCCTGGTGACCGGCCAGGTTGACATCATCAACCGCGTGGACCCCAAGACCGCCGGTCTGCTGGCCAAGAACAAGAACCTGCGCATCTCGCGCACCCCCGGCATGGGCAACCGCTTTGCCTTTGTGGCCCTGTCTGATCAGGCTCCGTACAACAACAAGGACCTGATGATGGCCTTGAAGTACGGCATCGACCGCAAGAAGATTGTGGAAAACGTGTTCTCCGGTTACGCGTCTGTGGGCAACGACCACACCGTCGGCACCAAGATGAAGTACTACGACACCAAGCAGAAGCAGGTCGCCTACGATCCGGACAAGGCCAAGTTTCACTTCAAGAAATCCGGCATCTCCTCGGGTGTGGAACTGCAAGTGTCCGAAGGTGCCTTCTCCGGCGCCACCGACTCCGGCCAGATCTACCAGGAATCCCTGGCCAAGGCGGGTATCAACATGGACCTCAAGCGCGTCTCCGGCGACGGCTACTGGGACAATGTCTGGCTTAAGCAGCCCTTCTGCGCGGTGTACTGGGGCAATCGCCCGACCATAGACAACCAGCTGACGAGCACCTTCTTCGGCGGTCTGAAAAACCCCTGGAACGACACCCACTTCCAGAACGAAGAGTTCAGCAAATTGCTGGTGGCTGCCCGCGTCGAAATGGACCAGAAAAAGCGCGCCGACATGTACGCCCGTTGCCAGGCCCTGATCAGCCAGAACTCCGGCATGGTGTGCTTTGCAGTGCAGGATTACCTTGACGCTTGCACCACCAAGTTGCAAGGTCTGACGATCTCCGGTCGTTACGACATGGCCGATGACCGTATTGCTGAAAAGGGCTGGTTTGCCTGATTAGCCAGGCCTTGGTTGCCGACGCATTTTTATCCACGGGCGACTGCAACAGTCGCAACGGTCTGAAAATTGCGTAGGATAAGCCAAGGCAGCAGAAATGCAATTAAAGCGGGGCGGGCCTTGGGCCTTACCCGCTTTTTTTGTGTTTGCCGAGGTACTGGGGTAGAGGGCGCATGGATGGGCCCGTTCGCCAGTCGTATTACTCAACTAACTAGAACA
>CAJAFJ010000086.1 GCA_903938955.1 uncultured beta proteobacterium
ACCGAGCCAGCCGGGTTATTGCCTTCCAGTTTGCCCAAAATCACGTTGCCGCGCGCTGCATTTTCAGGTTCGCCGATGCGCTGGAGCCTCACTAAAGGGGTTTTTCCGATGGAATCTTCTATTGTTGGGTATTTCATACCCCATACTGTGCCATAATTTAGCTCTTCACAGAATCCGCCCGGGTGGTGAAATTGGTAGACTCAGGGGACTCAAAATCCCCCGCCGCAAGGCGTGCCGGTTCGAGTCCGGCCCCGGGCACCAGAATAAGGCCGCAACGTCCACAAGACGTGCGGCCTTTTTTCTTTTCTACTCCCATAAAGACATGAAAATAACAGGTCATCAGGGACGACTTATAAACTCGGTGCACCAGAAAAACTCACTGGAGCGAATCTACTTAGCCTTATGCGCCTGACCTCCACACAAATTTCAGTCATTCGCACGAGCGCAGCCCAGCTTGCAGGAGATGCTGCCCGGGTCTGGTTGTTTGGCTCCCGTGTGCGTGACGATGCAAAGGGGGGCGACGTGGACTTATTGCTGGAGTTGGATGTGCCGGTTGCGGAACCAGCCCAACTCGCTGCCCGTTTGGCCGCGCAGGTGTCACGTGCCATGTACGGCCGCAAGGTGGATGTGCTGATTAAAGCGCCCAACCTGATGCACTTACCCATTCATTCCATCGCGCTCGCAGAAGGCATTCGTTTATGAACATCACCCCCTCACAGACCGCTCGCCTCGAATTCCTGGCCCGCGTGACAGACAAAGAGTGCCGACACTTGCTGGACACGGATAGCCGTTTATTTGGCAACCTGTTCACCATTGAAGAGGCTCAAAAAATTGAGGCTGACCCGATTCTGGCTGAGCGGTTGGATGCATTTGTGTCACGTTTTGGGCGTCTGCAAGACACTGTGGGTGACAAACTGCTGCCCATCTTGCTGACGGCTTTGGCCGAAAAGACAGGGCCCGCCATTGACAACCTCGACAAAGCCGAGAAATTTGGATTCATTGCGTCTGCCGATGGCTGGATGGAAATGCGCCGCCGTAGAAATCAGATGGTGCATGAATACATTGAAGACTTGGCTGTGCTTGCAAGCGCCCTGCGCAGCGGACATACTTTTGTACCGATCCTGGTGGCTGCAGCAAGGCGTTGCGTGGAAGAAGCCAGGCGCTTGCTACAGGCATAGGCCGTATTTTCTGTGAACACAGCGCTCAGGGCTGGCGCTTCGGCTCTGTCCAAGTCGGGCGCGTTTCCCGCATGGAATCCACAATAATCAAATAACGCCCTGACCAGGGCGTTGGACTGCGATCTGGTGACAACATCCAGAATGACTCGCCCTCAAGCAGTGCGCGCTCATAGTCTGCATCGAGCAGACCATAGTGGTCAATAAATTGATTGAGACTAGCGGGGATGCGGATACAGCCTTTGGAATTGGCACGACCCAACCCAACCTGTTTGAGCGCATTGAGGATCAGGTCTGCATAAAGTTGCGCTTCGTCAGCAGGAACAGACAACTGCTTATCGACCGAACTGGCATATATCGCGGCCAATTCCAGCGGTGAATCCAGCGCATCGACAGAAAACGGGACCAGCACGACCAACACCGATACAAGCACCTTGCGCACAAAATATCTGGGAAGACGCATAACCGGAACCTATTTGGAGTGAATGGTGTTTGATCGAAATAGGAACATGCCACTGCATTCAAATGTCCCTGTATCAAGAATAATGACCGCTGCCGGTTGAGGCTTGAGAACAGTCAACCGGGCGCCGTTTGAAGCGACTCAACCCGTCCGCACAACGTCGATGCAGTTGAGATTTCGCATCCATGCCATAGCGTGTACCACCTAGGATTTGTACCTGTCTTTCAAGAAGGTACGGTCCATGCAAGCCAAACAACTCCTATTTCATGATGACGCCCGCGCCAAGATTTGGCGTGGCGTGGATGCGTTGGCAGAGGCTGTCAAAGTTACTTTAGGGCCGCGCGGGCGGACCGTTATTTTGGAGCGCGAATTCGGGCCGCCCCAGATAGTACATTCCGGCGTGCTGGTCGCCAAGTCGATTGAACTCGAAGACCGGTTTGAAAACATGGGCGCCCAATTGCTGCGCGAGGTGGCTGCGCGCACCAGTGAGATGGCGGGCGACGGCACCACCACGGCGACGGTGCTGGCCCACGGCATGATTCAGGAAGGCTTGCGTTACCTGGCCGGTGGCATGAACCCGATGGACCTGAAACGCGGTATTGAATTGGCCATTGAGACCGTGGTGGCCGAGCTCAAGACCATGGCCCGGCCCTGCACCAGCTCGCAGGAGATTGCCCATGTGGCCGCCATTTCGGCCAACAACGACCGCTCCATTGGCAACTTGCTGGCCAATGCCATCGACAAAGTAGGACGTGAAGGCGCCATATCGATTGAAGACGGTTCCGGCCTGGTCAGCGTGCTGGAAGTGGTGGAAGGCATGCAGTTTGACCGGGGCTTTCTGTCGCCCTATTTCATCAACAATGCCGAGCGCCAAAGTGCCGTGCTGGAAGACGCTTCCATTCTGCTGTGCGAGGGCCGCCTGACGTCGCTGAAAGACCTGCTGCCCCTGCTCGAAGACATCGTGAAGGAAGGTCGCCCGCTGCTGGTCATTGCCGAGGAAGTGGACAATGATTCACTGGCCGCGCTGGTCATCAACACCATTCGTGGCACGCTGCGAACCTGCGCAGTCAAGGCACCGGGGTTTGGTGAACGGCGCAAGGCCATGGTGCAGGACATTGCCGTGCTGACCGGAGGCACGGTGGTCAGTGATGAAGTGGGACTGACGCTGGGCAAGGTCAAGTTGTCCGACTTGGGCCGGGCCAGCCGAGTTGAAATCACCAAAGAAAACACCACGCTGATTGGCGGCGCAGGCCAGCCGGCAAAAATCAAGGAGCGCATTGCCACGATCCGCAAAGAGCGCGCGTTGGCGACCAGCGATTACGACCGCGAGAAGCTCGATGAGCGTGCGGCCAAGCTGTCCGGCGGCGTGGCCTTGATCAAGGTCGGGGCCGCCACGGAAACCGAATTGAAGGAGCGCAAACTGCGCGTGGAAGATGCCCTGCACGCCACCCGTGCCGCCGTGGAGGAAGGCATTGTGCCCGGCGGCGGTGTGGCCTTGTTGCGGGCGCGCCGCGTGCTGGCCGGCATGGTGGGCTGCTCCCTCGATGAAACCTCGGGCATTCGCCTGGTGGCTCGCGCGCTGGAAGAGCCGCTGCGCCGCATCGTCAGCAACGCGGGCGATGAACCTTCGGTCATTCTGAACCGGGTCGATGAATCGAACGAGGCGGCTTTTGGCTACAACGCGGCCTCGCGCCTCTACGGCGACCTGCTGCAAATGGGCGTGATCGACCCGGCCAAAGTAACACGACTGGCGCTGCAGAATGCGGCCTCTATCGCCAGCCTGATTCTGACCACCGACTGCATGATCGCCATTGCACCGAAGCCATCCGGGCCAGCCGGGGCCGTGAGCCCCGACAGCAACACCCCCATGTTTTGACATCCCTTACCAAGAAAGAAGGACGCTATGGAAAAGACCTGGATTTTGATCACCGACGCGCACCGCGCTCGTTGCTTCGAGCGCAAAACTGCCGATCATTCATTGCACGAACTGGCTGACTTCGTCCACCCCAAAAACAAACTGGTCAGTGAGGCGGCCGGGGGCGACCTGACGGGTGAAGCGGGCAAGGGACATGGCCGCACCGGACATGCTGGCACGCAGTTTGAGCCGCATACCGAGGTGCAAGACAAAGAGCGCAACACCTTTGCCCGGGAACTGGCCGACTACCTCAACACGGGCGTGGCCCAGCAACGCTGCAACGGCTTTGTGATCATTGCCACCAGCCCGATGCTGGGCGATCTCAAACCCCATTTGAGCCCGGCTGCAGACAAGGTGCTGAAACGCTGCATTGCAAGCGACCTGACCCACTACACCGGGCCTGAGTTGAAACAACGTGTCGATCTGGCCTTGCAGCTACCGGGCTGATCCAGCCTCATTTCAAGTCACGCGCCAAAGCTTGGATGGCCGCTTCATCCAGCGTTTCTTTCTCCAGCAACGCGCGGGCACCGCGTTCCAGCACGTCGCGGTTGGTCTGCAAAATGTGGGTCGCCTGCGCAAAGCCCGCCATCACCAGGCCGCGCATGGCCTCGTCGATGTGGCGCTGGGTTTCTTGCGACAGGGGCGTGCTGCGCGGCAAGAGGCTCTCGGGCACCTCCAGCATGTGCGGACGCGGGGCGTCATAAGCCACGTAGCCTAGGTCTTCGTCCATGCCATAGCGTGTGACCATGTCGCGCGCGATGTCGGTGGCTTTGGCCAGGTCATCGGCGGCGCCGGTAGAGAGCCAGCCGAACACCAGTTTTTCAGCCGCCCGCCCACCCAGTAGCACCGATATTTTTTGCTCCAGCTCGGGCCGCGTCATCAGGTAGCGGTCTTCCGTGGGGCGCTGGATGGTGTAGCCCAGCGCGCCAATGCCACGCGGGATGATCGACACCTTGTGCACCGGGTCACTGCCCTTTTGCGCCAAGGCCACCAGGGCGTGGCCCATTTCGTGAAAGGCCACGGCCTCGCGCTCGCGGGTATTGAGCACGCGGCTGCGTCGCTCCAGACCCGCCACGATGCGCTCCACCGCCGCGGTGAAATCAGGCATCGTCACCTGATCAGCCTGGCGCCGGGTGGCCACCAGCGTGGCCTCGTTGACGAGGTTGGCGAGGTCAGCGCCACTAAAGCCCGGCGTCAGGGCCGCCACGTCTTCCAGTTTCAGCCCGATGTCGAGCTTGACCTTGCGCACATGCACTTTCAGGATGTCGGTGCGACCTTTGCGGTCCGGGCGGTCCACCAGCACCTGGCGGTCAAAGCGCCCGGCCCGCAGCAGCGCCGGGTCCAGAATCTCGGGCCGGTTGGTGGCCGACAGAATGATCAAACCCACTGACGCATCGAAACCATCCATTTCAGACAGCAACTGATTCAGCGTTTGCTCTTTTTCATCATGACCGCCCAAGCCGGGAAAGGCGCCACGGGCGCGGCCCAGCGCGTCGAGCTCATCTATGAAGATGATGGCCGGGGCCATCAGGCGCGCCTGCTCAAACAAATCGCGCACGCGGGCAGCGCCCACCCCGACAAACATTTCGACGAATTCACTGCCCGAGATCGAGAAAAACGGCACGCCCGCTTCGCCCGCCACGGCTTTGGCCAGCAGGGTCTTGCCGGTGCCGGGTGGCCCCACCAGCAGCACGCCTTTGGGAATATGGGCGCCGAGTCGCCCGTACGCCTGCGGATGCTGCAGGAAGTCGACCACCTCTTCCAGTTCGTGGCGGGCTTCATCCACCCCGGCCACGTCGGCAAACGTGATGCCGGTGTTGGTTTGCACATAAATCTTGGCGCGACTTTTGCCAATCGACAGAAAACCGCCCATGCCCTGCTTGTCGGCAAAGCTGCGGAACACAAAAAACCACAGCCCAAAAAACACCAGCGTCGGCACGATCCACGAGGCCAGGTCTTTCCATAGCGTGTTCTCCACCACCCGTGTGTAGGGCACCTGGAATTTCTCCAGGCGCGCCGCCAGGTCAGGCTCCACCCGGGCGGCCACCAGGACCGTCTTTGGCCCCTCCGCTACTTTGAGGCGACCGGTGATGGTGCGGTCGTTCACCGTGACCTCGGCAATGCGCCCCTCGCTCAGGGCTTGCTCAAACGCACTGTAGGGCACGACCTCGGCCTGACTCAGGTTCTGCCATAGGTTCTGCAGCCAGATCAGCAGCATGAAAGCCATCAGCCAATACGCAAAATTCCAGGTTTGTTTCTTGTCCAATTCAATCCCCCAACAGCCCCCGTCAGAAGCCCTCAGGCTACGCCCCGCAAACGTGGCCGGCGTGAGAATTCTCAAACGGGCCGCTGGTGCCCGCTCTAGCATCCAGATGCCACACGACCCAAGGGGATGAACCATGAACCTGGCCGAGCACAGCTTGATTAGCCGTTTTCTAACGGGACTGCATCCCAAGTCCGACATCCCCCTGCGTCTGACGCTGTGGAACGGCTTGCAACATGATTTTGGGACACAGCCGCAGGTCAACGTCAACATCTCGGGGCCAGGTTCGTTCCGGTATTTTTTACCCCCCAGTCTGGACAATCTGGCCGAAGGTTATGTGAATGGTCATTTCGATGTGCAGGGCCGGGCGCAGGACATTGTGGAAGCGGCGGCCGGACTGGCGCTTGGAGGTGTGCCCATGCGCGGCCGATTTGGCCGACTCTTCAGCGCCTTGCGCCATGACCGCCAAAATGACGCGCATGCCATTGAGCACCACTACGATGTCTCCAACGATTTCTACCGCCTGTGGCTGGACCAGGACATGGTGTATTCCTGCGCCTACTTTCCGACCCAAACCGAATCACTGGCCGAGGCACAGAGCGCCAAGCTGGACCACATTCTGAAAAAAATCATGCTCCAGCCGGGCGAGCGCTTGCTTGACATTGGTTGCGGCTGGGGTGCGCTGGTGATGCGTGCCGCGCAAAAATTCGGTGCGCAGGCGGTAGGCGTCACCCTGTCAAAAAACCAGTACGAACTGGCGCGCGAGCGCGTGGCAGCGGCGGGGTTAAGCGGTCAGGTTGAAATCCGCTTGCAGGACTACCGCGACCTGGATGCCCGCGACGGCCAGTTTGACAAGATCACCTCCATCGGCATGTTTGAGCACGTTGGCTTAAACCACCTGCCCGCCTATTTCAGTCAAATTCATGCCTTGCTGAAGGACGGTGGACTGGTGTTGAACCACGGCATCACCTCGACCGATCCGGGCAGTGGCACCGCGCCGCTGGGGGCGGCCAGTTTCATCGAGAAATATGTCTTTCCTAACGGCGAACTGCCGCACATCAGCCTGGCCTTGCAGGCCCTGCAAACCGCCGGGCTGGAGTCGCTCGACATTGAATGCCTGCGGCGCCATTACGCCCGCACCCTGGCGTGCTGGACGGACAACTACGAAAGCCAACGTGACACGATTCGCACGCTGGTGGATGAAACCACTTACCGGGTCTGGCGCATTTACCTGGCGGGCTGCGCCCATGCGTTTGCACAGAACTGGGTGTCGTTGTACCAGGTGCTGGCCTGCAAAGCGGGCAGCAACGAACGCCTCAACCCAACCCCCTGGTCACGCGCCTACATCTACACCTAAGGCCCTATCAGCCCCAGGGTGCGGATGAAAACGCGGCCATAAAACGGTCAAGTTGCGCTGCGGGCAGGTGATCGATACCGGCCGCCCCGGCACGTCCATCGCCGCCAAATGGCCGGCAAAATTCAGCCGCACCCACCGGCGCACACAAGGGGGCACGCACACTGACAGAAAAGTCGCCTGGATCGGTTCTTGTCAGCAAAGCATGAGCACGCAGCGGATCAGCCGCAGCTTGAAGATTGATGAGACTGCCGGACACCCTTCTGCTCCACGGCGCGTTCGGCAAAAGACAGACACTCATACGCGCATTGTCAAGGTCGGGCGGCCAAGCCAGGGCGTGTTTCAAATCAGCCTGACGCAACGCTGCAAGCTCATGTCCAACGGCCTCGCGCTCCCAGAAAACCAGCGGATCGGGGTACTGAACCATCCTTGCATACAGGGCGGCGGGTGGTACGTGAACGTCCTTCTCACTGTCGCCATACGCGTTGTAGTTGATCGATTCGCCCAAGGTTTGCAAGCACCTGCGCTCCTCAAGTGACAAGCCCATCGACACGGCCAGACCGTCTGCCACAGCCGTCAGGTTGTCACCAAACGCGCCCACCACGGCCCAGGCGCGAAACCGGCCTTGCAGATACCGGTCCATCAGCAGACTGGTGCAGGTATCACTGGCCACATCAATCGTCGCCACCAGCAGCGGATGCACCGGCATAGCGTCCACCGCGTGATGGTCAAAGTAGCGCACCGACACCCCGGCGTCCAGCAAGCGCAGCAGTGGCAAGCGGTTGCGCCGCATGGAAATATCGCACACCAGCACGGCGTCGCCCGCGGTGGCCTGTACCCGCTCCAGCAAGGCGATATCGCGCTTGAGGCCCGTCACCAGACGGGCGGGCTTGGGGGCATGCAAGCGCCATTGCACCACGGCGCACAAGCCATCGGCATCACCATTGCAGACGTCAATATTCATCGTTGACGCCCATTGATGGCTCAGGTCACCGGGATGGACCTGGCCTTGTCGCCCCCCACCTTGGGCATGCGAACCGTCAGCACGCCGTTTTTAAAACTGGCCTCTGCTTGCTCCACATGGACGTTGCGCGGCAGGGGAATGGCGCGCTGAAACGAGCCGTAGGCGCGCTCCATCACATGGTAGGTGCTATCGCCAGTGTCGCGTTCAACACATTTTTCGCCACTCAGGAAGAGCACATTGCCTTCGATGCTGATCTGACAATCATTCTTGTCCATGCCTGGCAGTTCGACCCGCACCAGCACATCTTTGGCCGTTTCCTCCAGCTCACAGGCCAGCAGACTCCAGCGCGGAAACGTCGCCAGCGCATCACCGGATTTTTTCTCGTCTTCCTTGTGGCGCGTGAAATGCGTCAAGGCGTTGCTGCTGCGGCTCAGCAACTCATGCCAACCTTCCGAGAGGTTGTCCCAAGCGCGGCTGAGTTCGCGGCCCATGTTTTTTCCGGTTTGTTTCAGGGTAGTCAGCATGTTCATGATGGTTCAAAAGTGGGTTGATGCCAGAGGCTGGAAGCCAGGCAGAGGTTTCACTTTATGACGCCAGGTGCGCGCGACGCTTGATATTTCACAAACGGAAATAGCCCCTGCAAGATAAAAAATAGCGACCAGGATTCGAGGAGACCCAACATGAGAATGAATTCAAACCTCGCTAGCGCCGGTCGGCTCATGACCGGTACTGTGGCATTAGCACTGGCGCTGGCGACGCTGAGTTCTACGGCCGCACCACCCCGGGAGCGCCGCGCTGCGCCGCCCCCGTGGCGCGGCCATATCGAGCGATTTCACGAGCACGACTGGAACCTCTGGCGTGAGGGTCGTTGGGCGCGTACCCGGCATGACGGTCGCCTGGGATGGTGGTGGATTGTGGGCTCCAGCTGGTACTTTTACCCGACACCGGTCTACCCCTACCCGAACCCGTGGGAGCCCCCGCCCATGACCCTGATGGCACCGCCCCCCACCGCCTACTGGTACTACTGCGACGCTTCACGCGGCTACTTTCCGTATGTGCCTGAATGCGCATCGGGCTGGCGGCGCGTGCCGGCCACCCCTGCAGAACCGATGCAACCTTTCCAAAGGTAGGAGCACCCCATGAACGCAGAACATGCTGTCAAGGCCACCTGCCCGACCCACAGACAGGCGCTGATCGCGGTCTTGGGTGCAACGCTGTTGTGGATGGTCGGCTGTGCCGAAATGCCCACCGGCCCCACCGTAGCGGTCATGCCGGCCCCGAACAAGCCCTTCGAGGTGTTCATGCAGGAGGAGCAACTCTGCCGCGGCTGGGCCGCCCACTCGATTGGGCAACCCGGGCATGATGCGGCGGCACAACGCATGCTGTCCTCCACCGCCGCTGGTCTGGCGATAGGCGCGCTGGTCGGCGCGGCGGCCGGAGGGCACCGCAACGTGGAGGCCGGTGCGGCCATGGGCACGGTGATGGGTGCCGCCACCGGAACCAACCAGAGCAACCAGACCGCCTGGAGCGCACAGCGCCGCTATGACATCGCCTTCCAGCAGTGCATGTATTCAAAAGGAAATCTGGTGCCGTCCTACGGCTACAACACCAACCGCTACGCCGCACCACCGCCCCCCCGCTGAAGTAAGCGGCCGTCGAAGAAAGCCATTTTTGCGATTTATCAAGCCCCCCCGGCAGCGTCAAACCTACGCTGTTTCATCAACACGCACTGCCCGACGGCGATAGGAAACACAATGCGATACCCCGACACAAGAGCATGGATGATGGCTGAGGCGGTGGAGCTGCTGCAAAGTGCGGATCGCCTGCAACGCCAGTTTTTCTGGATCGGCCAAGCCAGCGAAACCCCCAACTGGGAGCCGCCCGTGGACATGTATGTGAACGACCGCGAACTGGGCTTACTCATCGCCCTGCCGGGGGTCACGCCGGAGCGATTTGAAGTCGTTCTGGAGCAACAGGCGGTGGTGGTGCGCGGGGAGCGGTCGTTCGGCGCCCGCTTGGGGCCGGGGGCGGTGCTGCGCATGGAAATTCCCTATGGCCGCTTTGAGCGCCGTATCCGCCTGCCCTTCGGCAGCTTTCAACTGGCCGACATGCTGCTGGAAAACGGTTGCCTGAAACTCACGCTGGAGCGTCTGAAATGAAACCCGTCACGCTGCTGGACAACGCCCCGCCCGACCCCAAAGACGAACGGGCGACGCCCGTGCTGACGGATCACGATCAAGCCCTTCCCAGCCCGCTGCCGGACAACACCATGGTGGTCATCCCGGTGCGCAACATGGTGCTGTTTCCCGGCATGATTGCGCCGATTGCCATTGGTCGTAAAAGCTCCATCGCGGCAGCCCAATATGCCGTCAAGGCCGAGTTGCCGATTGGCATCCTGATGCAGCGCGAAGCCCTGGTGGAGACGCCGGGCGTGGATGATTTGATGACCGTCGGCACGGTCGCCTCCATCCTGCGCTATGTCTCCACGCAAGACGGCACGCACCACATTATTTGCCAGGGCCGGCAGCGCTTTCGGGTGCTGGGTTACGTGGCGGGTTTTCCTTTCACAGTGGCCAAAATTGAGCGCGTCGAGGAGGAAAAAGCAGCGTTTGACAAAGAAATCGAGGCCCGTTTTCTGCGTCTGAAGGACCGTGCCGTCGAGGTCTTGAAACTGCTGCCCCAGGTGCCGCAGGAAATGATCCACACGGTTCAGGGCATTGATGCCCCGGGCACGCTGGCGGATTTGGTGGCGGGGTATATCGACATCAAACCGGCCGAAAAACAGGACATTCTGGAAGAGCTGAACCTGCGCCGCCGGCTTGACCGCGTGCTGGACCTGATGATGCACCGCATTGAAGTGCTCAACCTGTCACGCGACATCGACAAGCGCACCAAGGCCAGCCTGGGGCAACGCGAGCGCGAATTTTTGCTGCGCGAACAAGCCAAGGCGATTCAGAAAGAACTCGGGGAAGACGGCAGTGACCATGCCGCTGAAGTCAGCGAACTGCGCAAACAAATCGACGAGGCCGGCATGCCCGAAGAGGTCGCCAAACAGGCCGACAAAGAACTCAAACGGCTGGAGCGCATGTCGGACGGCTCGTCCGAATACTCCATGGTGCGCGCCTACCTGGACTGGCTGGTGGAACTGCCATGGAAAGCGCCCGAGGCCGATGTGATTGATGTGGCGCAAGCCCGGCGCGTGCTGGATGAGGACCACTTCGGGCTGGAGCAGGTCAAGAAACGCATCCTCGAATTTCTGGCGGTGCGCAAACTGAAACCCGGCGGCCACGGCCCGATTCTGTGTCTGGTGGGGCCACCGGGCGTCGGCAAGACCTCCTTGGGGCAATCGATTGCCAAGGCGATGGGGCGCAAGTTTGTCCGCGTCTCATTAGGCGGGGTGCATGACGAGGCCGAAATCCGGGGCCACCGTCGCACCTACATTGGCGCCCTGCCCGGCAACATTTTGCAGGCACTGAAAAAAGCCGGCACGCGTGGCTGCGTGATGATGCTGGACGAGATCGACAAGCTCGGCACCGGCATCCACGGCGACCCGTCGGCCGCCATGCTGGAGGTGCTTGACCCGGCGCAAAACAACACCTTTCGGGACAACTACCTGGCCGTGCCGTATGACCTGTCGCAGGTGCTGTTCATCGCCACCGCCAATGTCCTCGACCCCATTGCCGGCCCCTTGCGCGACCGCATGGAGGTGCTGCACCTGGCCGGTTACACGCAGGAAGAAAAACGCGAAATTGCACGCAAATACCTGGTGACGCGCCAGCTGGATGAGAGCGGCCTCACGCCCGCGCAACTGGAGATCACCGATGCCGCCCTGGCCGCCATCATCCGCGACTACACGCGTGAAGCGGGCGTGCGCAACCTGGAGCGACAAATTGGCGCCGTGTGCCGCCGGGCGGCGGTGCGCATTGCCGAAGGCGAGGCGCTGACCGTGCGGGTTGACGCCCCCGACCTGGCCGAGGTCTTGGGGCCGGTCAAGTACGAGAGTGAAGTAGCCTTGCGCACCGGCATGCCCGGCGTGGCAACCGGGCTGGCCTGGACGCCAGTGGGAGGCGATATTCTGTTTATCGAAGCCAGCCGCATTGCGGGCTCGGGCCGCTTGATCCTGACGGGTCAGCTCGGCGATGTGATGAAAGAGTCGGCCCAGGCGGCGCTGACGCTGGTGAAGTCGAGGGCTGACATGATGAAGCTCGACCCCGCCCTGTTTGAGAAAACGGATGTCCACATTCATGTGCCGGCCGGAGCGATTCCGAAAGACGGGCCAAGTGCCGGGGTGGCGATGTTCATCGCGCTGACCTCACTGTTCATGGACCGACCCGTGCGCAGCGACACTGCCATGACCGGCGAAATCAGCCTGCGCGGGCTGGTGTTACCGGTCGGTGGCATCAAGGAAAAAGTGCTGGCCGCGCTAGCGGCGGGTATCAAGCACATCATGCTACCGGCGCGTAACCAGAAAGACCTGGATGACGTACCGCAGCAAGCACGCGACCAGTTGACCTTTATTTTTCTGAATGACGTGGGACAGGCGATTGACGGGGCGATTCAGGTGGACTCAGTTGGATAACACCCCCCCTTGGATGATGAAATCTTGGAGGAGCTTTGCGGTTCTGATGTTGACCCTGAACAAGGGCAGCTCCTTGCCTTCCAAACCTTCAAAGTAAGTCTTCGCCTTTTGCTGGTCGGCGGTTGCTTTCAGATCATCGAAGCGGCCAAATTCGTTGATGTTGGCTTGCGTGACGTGGGTGTTCATGAGGGCGACGAGTTTTGCTTTGTCCACGCCGAGAAGCGCCACGAGCGTGTCGACTTCATGATTCTTGGCCTTGGCCTGATAGTCAGCAAGGTAGTCGCGAAAGGTACGGTGGGCGTCAATCTGCACGTCGCCACGTTGAATGTCATGGAGGAAGATTTCGGCGATTTTTTGCTCTGCTTGGGAAAGCGATGAAAAGGACCGGTGCAACTCTGCCAAGGTGGTTTCCTTGGCCTGTTCATTGCCACTTTGCAGCACTTTGAGATATTTGTCAAAGCGCGAGTTCATGTAGTCGGCATCGATCTTGCCGGTGTCGATCTCGGTGATGTGGCTATCAATCTCGAAAGGGATGGCCTCGTTTGCGCCTCCAGCACCGCCGCCAAGTTCCTTGTAGCGCTGAAGCAGGGTGAGATATTGATGCTGGGTAAGAGCAAGTTCGACCGTTCGTTTTGGCTCATCGGATTCATAGATCGTTTGCTCCCAAGTGAAGCCTTGGATCTTCGCGGCTTCCAGGATTTTGTTGAATTCTTGAAAGCATTTGGCAAAGGCCGCGCGCTCGGTGAGGTCA
>CAJAFJ010000087.1 GCA_903938955.1 uncultured beta proteobacterium
CAATGCCTGCTCAAAGGCCAGCGCATCATCAATCAGACTGTCCACCAAGGCACCCAGCGTCGAATGCAAAGGTTGCAAAAACTCGGTCAATCCGGGTGACGCAAGGTTTTCAAAGGCCAGGCTGCGCTGCGTAATTTCTTCCAGCAGACGTCGCGCCGGATGCTGTTTGTCACTGAAAAACCGGGGGTCCACTATGGCCAGTTGCAACAGCGCGGGCTCCAGATGCTTGATGACGTCCTTGATCGGGTCCAGCATTCGCTCGTCATGCACGATGTTGTCCACCATCAGGGAAACCACTTCCAGACTCAAGACTTGTCCCAGTCCACTGGCGGATCGGTGCAGTTGCTCACGCGTGGTCGCGCGCGGGCCCGACCCGGTCTTCTGGCCAGCGTCGCCCGCCAGCAGGGCGTGACGGCGTTGGTCCAGGCGCTCAACCAAATGGTCCACCTGCTGCATGTCCTGCAGCGCCTCCAGCGCAGCGGGCACGGTCGCCTGAAATGCAGCGTTTTCAGAGAAATCGCCACCTGACTCAAATTCGCGAGCAAATTGCGCGGCGAACCGATCGACGGCCGAGGCGATCGGCACAGGCTCCAATTCACCCACCAACAAGCGGCGCAAACGGTCCAGCGTCAACACCGGTTCGGGTGAACCACTGGAGGGGCTGGTCACCGGATTCAGTCCGGCAGCCCGCAAGGTTGACGGGTTAACGAACGCTGCACTTCGGCCAGACGGCTGACCTGTCGCGGCATAGGAAGGCACCGCCGCATAGCCAACCGCTTTGACGCCCTGCGCCGCCAGCTGAGTGGAAAGAACGCCGTACAGATGATTCAATTCGGGGCCCAGCGCCTCGCTCATGTGCTGCACCCAGTCCAGCTGCAGCGCCGCAGGGGCCTTGGTTTCAGCGATCAGCTTGTGCAAGGCCTGCACATACGCTTCGACGCGCAAAGGGTTGCGCTCGGGCTGCACGGCAGGCAGGCCTTGCGTAGCACAAATATAAGTATTGAGAACGGACAGAGCGGTCTCTGCCGTCAGCATCACGGCCTGTTGCACGCGCGCCAGCGCGACACGCTCATGCACTTGCGAGGAGTCCATCAAGCCGAGTTGACTGAAGTTAACGCTGGCCAGCAAGGCCATGCGGTCTACCGGGCGCCCACCCGCGTCCCCTTCCGGCACCCGGGGCGAGAGCGCCTGGAACGCCGCCTTCAGGGTCGGCGGATAGTGCTCGCACAAATAACCGGCCTGGCTGTCGAGCAGCTTGACGGCCTGTTCAAGGTGATCACGTTCAACAAAATCACGCGCCAGCCTGAGCCGCCCTTTGAGCGACTGACGTGCCGACGCCAGCATATTGCCCATGATGGATTCACCCGCCTGTGCGGCCTGCACCAGCGTGGACTGGTAAAGCGCGGCGTACCGCGCCGCATCGACTGATGAATGCGCCATCATGAACAACGCGGCGCTGTTACTTGAGTGCCTTAAAGCGCATGCGCTTGGGTTTGGCACCCTCTTCGCCAAGGCGTTTCTTCTTGTCAGCTTCGTACTCTTGGTAGTTGCCGTCAAAGAAGGTCCACTGGCTGTCGCCTTCGCAGGCCAGGATGTGGGTGGCGATACGGTCCAGGAACCAGCGATCATGGCTAATCACCATGAGCGAGCCGGCGAACTCCAGCAAGGCATCTTCCAGCGCGCGCAAG
>CAJAFJ010000088.1 GCA_903938955.1 uncultured beta proteobacterium
GGGCATGGGCGGCGCCATGGACCTGGTGGCCGGCGTCAAGAGCGTGGTGGTGCTGATGGAACACGTTGCCAAGAAGAAAGACGGCACCATTGATCTGAAAATTCTGCCCAACTGCACCTTGCCGTTGACCGGTGTGGGTGTGGTCAACCGCATCATCACCGATCTGGCTGTGCTGGATGTGACGCCCGCCGGCCTGAAAGTGGTGGAACTGGCGCCTGAGGTGACGCTGGAAGAAGTGCAAGCCAAGACTGGCGTGCCGCTGATTTAAAACGGATCGGTCATGGCCCAGGCGATGCGCGCAAACTCCTGTTGGAGTTGGTCGCGCACGTCGTAGCCAAACCCCGCCAGCGGGTCGGTTTGGCGCAGTGCATCGATCGAGATTGGGCTGCCTTTGGAGGCGAAGAGAATGCTGTTGCTTTTTTCTTCTGACGGTATTTCCATCACCTGACTGTCAAACGCCAGGCGCATGCGGCCGGTGAACAGGCCATGGTCAGGGTCGTTGTGGTGCAGGTTGGCCACCAAGACACTTTGAGGCGCCAGCGCCTTAAAGCAGTTGTCGTAGAAAGTTTGTGTGCAGAGGCGGGGCGGCTGTCCGTGGAGGTCAAAACCATCGACCAGCAAGACGTCAAACGGCCCTGTTTCGTTGTTTTCCCGTTCACTTAAAAAATCAGCGCCATCCGCGCACAGCATACTGATGCGCGCCTCGTCCACGGGCACGTCGAACGTTTCACGCAGCGCAATAACATGGGGGTTGATTTCGATCACGGTGAAGCGTGTGGAGGGCAAGTGCCGGTAGCAAAATTTCAGCATTGATCCACCCCCCAAGCCAATGAGGGCAACGTGGAGCGGGCACGGGTTGAACATCAAAAAACCCATCATCGTGCGCGTGTACGCCACCGCCAGTTGCGTGGGGTTGGCGATGCTCATCCGGCTTTGCAATTGGTCAAAGGTGAAATACAGGGATTTGCTGCCGTCCGCCTCAAACACGTAGGGTTCATCAAATGGGGGCATGGTTTTTTACCGTCGGGTCCTTGGATCGCTAAAGTTTACGTGCGATGCGCCCTGAAGCCAACCGTTCAATTACGCTACGGCGCGCCGCTTTAACCAACGCATCACGCTGCCCAATAGCGGCAGCTTTTCATACAACTCTTCGGCTGCGTCCCAGTAGTCGCGGTGCTGGATGATGCGGCCCGCCGCATTGAGCACCAGATGCGTGCTGCCCAGAATGCACTGCGCTTGCCCTTGCTTGAAGCGCAGGAAACCAAAGTGAAATTCCCAGGTCAAAAAACACTGCGCGCCTTGCACGACGCGCTCGGTGATGACGAAGCGGGGGTTCTCCAAATTCACATACATGTGGCGAAAAATGCGCTGAATCTCAGTCAGGCCGCGCACATCGTTAAACGGGTCTTTGAAGTGGGCATCGGGGGCGTAGATGGCGCCCAAGGTGTCGACCCCCGTCGGGGTCAGGGTCTGAAAGACGTCAACAATGCGGTCAACAGCGTTATTCATGTTTGTTTAGGCGGGTTTCAGGCGGCGGGTCGCCGCAAAGAAGGCGGGGTAGGGCAACAGTTGCAACACTTTCATCCAGCGCGTAAAGCGTTTGGGAAAGTGAATTTCAAACTCGCCGCGCGCCCACCCCCGCAGTATCTCTTGCGCGGCCTGTTCCGGGCTGATCAAGGCTGGCATTTTGAACTGGTTTTGCCGCGTCAGCGGCGTGTCCACAAAACCGGGGTTGATGAGCGACACACCGATCTTTTGGGCGTGCAGGTCCAGGTACAGCGTTTCGGTCAGGTTGATGAGGGCGGCCTTGGTCGGGCCATAGGCCAGGCTGTTGGGCAGGCCCCGGTAACCCGCCACACTGCCCATCAGGCTGATGTGGCCGCGCTGGCCGCTGCCGGGGTTCACCGCTTGCGCCAAGAGTCGGGGCAGCACGGCGTGCAACACATACAAAGCGCCCAGGTAGTTGATCTGGTTGTGACGCAACAGGTCGGGCATGTCCAGCTGGGTGGCGTCCATGGCGTGGTAGTGCCCGGCGCAGTACACCACGCAGTCTAGCGCCCCCTCGGCGGCCAGGGTGTGGGCGGCAGCGGTGACGGCCGCTGCATCGGTCACGTCCAGCGGCAGCGTCGTGGCGCCGGGGTGCGCCTCGACAAAGGCCTGGAGCGCGGCCACCCCGCGTGCCGACACCACCACCTTCGCACCCTGCGCGTGCAGGGCGGACGCCGTCGCGCGGCCAATGCCGGTAGATGCGCCCACCAGCCACACGGTGCGGCCGCGCCAGTCTGCCATGCGGGGGTTCAGTGCCATGGGGTGTCTAGCGCTTGAAAAACGAGAGGGTGACTTCGCCTAGACCGACACCCCATTTGCGCATGGCGGCTTTGTTGAGCATGACTTTGTCGTTCATCAGGTACATCCAGTCGTCAAACTGGACCTCAACCACCCGCCCGTCAACCGGCAAGGCCAGCGTGTAGGCCCAGTGAAAGGCGTTGCCGCTTTGCTGGCCTTCGGCGCTGCCGACCACGTCGTCGGCCTGACCGGTGTAACGGCCGTTGGCATGGCGCGTGAGGCGCCAGATGCGCCGCTGCGTACTGCCATCTGAATAGGTAAACGCCTCGTCCAACACCCCCGCATCGCCCTGCCAGCTGCAGTTCATCACCACGGTAAAGCGTTTAACCACCTTGCCCGACCGGTCTGTGAATAGGCCATAGGCGTCCAGCGTGCCGTTGAAATAATCGCGCAACTCCAGCACCGGGGTTTCTTTGGCGTAGTCCTGAATGTGCGGCGTGCTGCATGCGCCGAGCAGCGCCGTGGACAGCACGGCTGCCAGCCACGGGCGGTTTAAAAATGAGCGTCGTTTCATGGTGTGTGCGGCTGGGCCGAGGGTTGGATGATGAAAAAGTGCAAGGCCCCGGTTGCCAGGGCTTTGAGTGCGCAGGGCCAGAGGCAATAGGCTGTGGTGAGCAGTTGCAGGGCGTCGGCATCGCGTTCGCCGGGCACATAACCGAGCCAGCCCAACAGGGGCAAAGCCAGACCGGCGGCCAGCGCTAGATTGAGTTTGGTGGCGAAGTTCCACCAGCCAAAGTACGCACCTTCGGCGTGGCCGTGGTCACCGGACTTGGTAATCAGCCCCGCCAACAGCGCCGTGGGCAGGACCAAGTCACTACCCAAGGCGGCACCCGACAGCGCGCACACCAGCAAAAACCAGCGCGCATCGCCTGCGCCCAATTGGCTCGCGCCCAGGAACACAGTGATGGAAAAAACCATGCCCAAGCGCCAGCTCCGCGCCAGCCCCAGATGGCGCACCAGCCGCAGCCACAAAGGCATGGACAGCGCAGCACATACAAAGTAGACCCCCAGCGCGGCCGACTGCATGGCCTCACTCGCCTGCAGTTGGTCTTGCGCAAAAAAGAGTACCAAGGTGGCGGGGATGGCGCTGGCAATGCCGTTGAGCAAATACACCGTCAACAGGCGGCGAAAGTCAGCATTGCGCCACGGGCGCCACAAGGTGCCGACGGCGGTCGGCGTGTTGGGTTGTGCTGAAAGAGCGGTCAGCTGCGGCTGCAGCGCACGGCTCCACGCCCACCAACCGGCCATCAAGCCCGCCAGCAGCAGCGCCAGCATGGCGGGTATGCCCAAGAGGGCGGGCGTGACAACCGCCAGCAGCACGCCGACCAGTCCCAGTCCCTCGCGCCAGGCTACCAGGCGGCTGCGGTACAGCGCATTCCCGCCCAGCATGGCGCCCCAGGACTGGTGCGCCACTGTCAAGGCGCTGTAGGCGGCATAGGTCACCACCAGCCAGGCTCCTGCCCACCACAGGAGTGCCGTCGGCTCATGCACCCCCGGCACAAAAATGGCCGAAAACCCCAGCGCCAACACGGCGGCCGCCACTGCCCCCATGCGCAGCACGGCGCGCAGTGACGTGGCAAACAAGCGGTCGCACAGGCGGCCCAGCAGCGGGTCAATCACCGCATCCAGCAAGCGGGCGCCCAGCAGCACAGCACCCAAGGCCGCCAGGGAAACCCCCCATTGGCGGGCGTACAAATTGGGCATCAAGACGTACAGCGGCAGCGCACAAAACGCCAAGGGCAGACCCAGCAGACCATAGTGGAGGCCGTCAACCAGACGCCATGGTGCTGGTGTCGCGCTGGGGTTCATGGCTTGTTGCCGCCCGGGTCCATGGCTTTGGCTTGCGCCAGCAGGGCTTGGCGTAACTGTGGCTCTGAGGTTTGTGGTGCCAGCCAGATGCCAAAGAACAGTTTGGCAAAGGCGGGGTCGCGAATTTCGCCCAGCAAGCGCCCATTGCTCCAAAAAATAGCGCCAGTGCGTGGCTGATGCACACCGGTGATGCGGTCGCCCGCTTTCACATCAGGGAACAGGGCGCTCATTTGACTTTCCCAGCGCGCTTCCTGTGCAGCCCCCAGCGGTGCTTGATGGCGCATCTCGGCCATGGAGCGTTTGGCAATGTCCGCGCCTTTGAAGTTGCGCCGGTAGGCCAGCTCCAGCGCAAAAACGCTTTGCTCGTAGGCCGTGTTCACAAAGCCGGGCGCTACCCACAAGGTGGCTTGGTAAATGTCAAGGCCCCAGAAGGTCATGTTGGCCTGACCCGAGAGCATGGCCTGGGGCAACACCGGCTCCAACTCGGGTGGCAGCGTTGTCGCCAGGCTTGGCACAGCCATAAGGCCACCCGCCAAAGCCAATACGGCGCTGGCCGCAATGTTTTTCATACCGCTAAGTCCGCATGTTTGACCAGCGTGTACTGCACCAGGTTGATGTCGCCGGTGTCAAATGCCGCTTCGCAATAGGCCAGGTAAAACTCCCAAATGCGCATAAAGCGCTCGTCAAAGCCCAGCGCGGCGACCTCGGCCTTGCGGGCCAGAAAGGCGTCACGCCAGCGGCGCAGGGTCTCGGCGTAGTCGGCACCAAAAGCAAACTCGTCCACCACCTGCAGACCCGCCGCCTCGGCCTGTCGGCGAAACTCGGCCGGGCAGGGCAGGCAGCCACCGGGGAAGATGTACTGTTGAATAAAGTCGGTGGAAGCGATGTAACGCTCAAACAGCGCGTCGTCAATCACGATGCTTTGCACACAGGCCCGCCCGCCGGGTTTCAGCAAGCGACTCACGGTTTCAAAGTACTGGGGCCAGTAGGCGCGGCCCACGGCTTCAACCATCTCGATGGAGCAAATGGCGTCAAACGGGGCGTCATGGATGTCGCGGTAGTCCTGCAGGCGCAGGTCAGCACGACCGCCCGTGCCCGTACTCACGTCCAGACCTTGTAGGCGGGCGTTGGCATAAGCCAGCTGTTCGGTACTCAGTGTTACCCCCACCACGGAGGCACCGCGGTTGACGGTGGCCTGCTCGGCCAGCGCGCCCCAGCCGCAGCCGATTTCCAGCACGCGGTGGCCGGGCTGCACATGGGCCATGTCCAGCGCGCGGCGCACTTTGGCATTTTGGGCGTCTGACAGCGAGCGTGTCAAGTCGCCCTCAAACCAGGCGCTGGAGTAATTCATGGTGTCGTCCAGCCACAGGCGGTAAAACGCGTTGCCCAGGTCGGGTTTTGGGTGGCGCTGGCGCTCACGCGCAAACGCTTTCGCGGTTAAGGTTTAACCACACCACAC
>CAJAFJ010000089.1 GCA_903938955.1 uncultured beta proteobacterium
CAATCACGCCAATGGTGTACACCTGCTCGCCCGCAGCGGCCAGGTGGGCGGCACAGGCTTGGGCACTGGCGGCGTCAATCACCACCACCATGCCGATGCCGTTGTTGAAAGTGCGGTTCATCTCGATGTCGTCAATCGCGGCCGTGGCTTGCAGCCAGGCAAACAGTTCGGTCTTGGGCCAGCTGCCTTTGACCAGATGCGCGGCCATGCCTTCGGGCAGCACGCGCGGAATGTTTTCCAGCAGGCCGCCACCGGTGATGTGGGCCAACGCCTTGATGCCGGTGGATGCGTCTGCATCAGCAGGGAAGGCCGCCAGTGCCGCCAGCACATTTTTCACGTACAGGCGGGTGGGTTCCATGATGGCTTGCTTGAACGGCTTGCCATCCAGCGTGGCGGGCAGTTGGTCGCCCGCGCGCTCAATGCATTTGCGCACCAGGCTGAAACCATTGGAATGCACGCCGCTGGAGGCCAGGCCCAGCACCACGTCGCCCGGCTTGACGCCTGCACCGGTCAAAATCTTGGCTTTTTCGACCGCGCCGACGGCAAAACCGGCCAGGTCGTATTCACCGGCGGGGTACATGCCGGGCATTTCAGCGGTTTCGCCGCCAATCAGCGCACAGCCCGACAGTTCGCAACCTTTGGCAATGCCGCCCACCACTGCCGCGGCGGTATCGATATCGAGCTTGCCGCAGGCGAAGTAGTCGAGAAAAAACAGCGGCTCGGCGCCTTGCACCAGCACGTCGTTGACGCTCATGGCGACCAGGTCGATGCCCACGGTGTCATGCATCTGCCATTCAAACGCCAGTTTGAGCTTGGTGCCGACACCGTCGGTGCCGCTGACCAGCACCGGCTCTTTGTAGCGCTTGGGCACTTCAAACAAGGCGCCGAAGCCGCCGATACCAGCCAGCACGCCTTCGCGCATCGTCTTTTTGGCCAGCGGCTTGATGCGTTCAACCAGTGCGTCACCGGCGACGATGTCGACACCAGCGTCTTTGTAGGAAAGGGGGGCGGAATGCTGAGGTGTTGTCATTTAAAGTGCTTGAATAAGTGAAGCGGAGGAGGGCTCGGCTGAGCCCTATAGAATTTGCCCAGATTTTAAGGGTTTGTCCTCAGCCATCCGCATGCAATTTAATACAACTCAAAAAAGAGCCCTGACCTGGTGCTTGATCGCCGCCTTGACCGCCGTCGTGCTGTGGCTGCTTGCGCCAGTGCTCACGCCGTTTGTGGTGGCCGCCGTGCTGGCCTATGCGCTCACGCCGCTGGTGGACTGGCTGGACGACTTGGGGCGCGGGCGCCTCCCGCGCTTGCTGGCTGTGGTGGTGGTGGAGTTGCTGTTTATTCTGGTGGTGCTGGGCGTGGTGTTGCTCATCGTGCCGATCTTGGCCAAGGAGTTGCCGTTGATGCGCGATCAGGTGCCCGTGCTGCTGGATGCCATGAATTCGTCGCTGAAACCCTTCTTAGCCCAGTTCGGCATCAAATTTTCACTGGATGTCGGCAGCATCAAGGCCTTTGTCCTGAAATACCTCAGCGCCAATGTGGAAGACGCTTTTGGTTCGCTCTTGACCTCGCTCAAGCTCGGCGGGAGTGTGGCGTTTGCCATTTTCGGCAATGCGGTGATGATTCCGGTGGTGTTGTTTTATTTGTTGATGGACTGGCGTCGCTTTGTGGCTCAGGTGCTTGAGTTTGTGCCGCCCCGGGGCCGTGCTGCCTATGACCGTTTTACCAATGAGGCCGATGCGGTGTTGGGGCAGTACCTGCGCGGTCAGTTGTTGGTGATGGGTGTGCTGGCCATTTTTTACAGCGTTGGCCTGGCCTTGTTCGGTCTGGATTTGGCCTTGCCGATTGGTATTTTTACCGGCTTGGCCGTGTTTGTGCCCTACGTTGGTTTTGGCCTGGGCATGATTCTGGCCCTGCTGGCCGGTTTGCTGGAGTTTGCCGCCACGGTCGGGCCGGCCAAGGCGCTGATCATGGTGGCGGTGGTGTATGGCCTGGGCCAATTCATCGAGAGTCTGTTTTTGACACCGCGGCTGGTGGGCGAGCGCATCGGCCTGCATCCGCTGGCGGTGATTTTTGCCTTGCTGGCTTTTGGGCAATTGTTCGGTTTTGTCGGCGTGCTGATCGCTTTGCCGGCCAGTGCCGTGCTGCTGGTCGCCATGCGCCGGGCGCGCACCAGTTACCTGTCCAGCAAACTTTACCAAGGTTAAATGAAATCCATGAAGCAGATCGCCCTGGATATTGGGCTGGCCACCGGGCCAACGCTGGAAAGCTTTTTTGCGGGCCCCAACGAAGCCGCGTTGCGCCACTTGGCGTTGTGGGTCGGTGATCAATCCACTGCCGCCACCCGCTCGCCGGTGCCCATCTACCTGTGGGGAGAGCCCGGCAGCGGCAAAACCCATTTGCTCAAAGCCGTGCAAACGGCCTTGGGCGAGCAGGGCGCTACCGTCGGCTGGCTCGATGCTTCGGTGTTGACGCCGCCTGAATTCGACGAACGCTGGGCGGCGGTATTGATGGACGACGTGCATCTCTACACCGCCGAGCAGCAACACGCCGCCTTCAACTGGTTTGTCAACGCGCAAACCCACCAAACCGGTGTGCTGGGCGCCGGTACCTTGCCGCCCGCCGACCTGAAGTTGCGCGACGACCTCAGAACTCGCCTGGGCTGGGGCCACATATTTCAGTTGCAGGTGCTCAGCGAGCCCGAGCGGCGCGCCGTGTTGCGTCAGGCGGCTGAGGCACGCGGGGTTTTTCTGGGCGAGGAGGTGATGGACTACATGCTGACCCGCTTCAGTCGCGACCTCGGCAGCCTGATGGAGCTGCTTGATCTGCTTGACGGTTATGCCTTGCAAACCAAGCGGGGCATCACCATTCCCTTGATTAAATCCATGATGGAAAACACCTGAACGCATGAAACTCGCTCTTTTCGACCTCGACCACACCCTGATTCCCATCGACTCCGACCACTCGTGGGGCGTTTTCATGACCGATATGGGCTGGACCGATCCGGTCGATTTCACGCGCCGCAACGACGAGTTCTATGCCCAGTACAAGGCCGGTACGCTCGATATTCATGAGTACATTCGCTTTTCGACCGCAGCAGTGCGGCGCAAAGGCGAGGTTATCGCCGCAGCCGCACACGCCGATTACATGCGGGTGGTCATTCAACCTGCTATTCACCCGCAAGCTCAGGCACTGGTTCAACAGCACCAGCAGGCCGGCGATGCGGTGGTCATCGTCACCGCCACCAATGAATTTGTGACGCGACCGATTGCCCGGGCCTTTGGCGTGGCCGAGTTGATTGCGGTTGAACTGGAGCGTGACACCGCGCCCGGTGGCACCGGCTGGATTACCGGCGAAATCAAGGGCGTGCCGTCTTTTCGCGAAGGCAAAATCGCCCGGGTGTCGCAGTGGCTGGCCGAGCGCCAGCTGAACTGGGCCGATGTGGAGAGCACTTTTTACACCGACTCCATCAACGATTTGAGTCTGATGGAAAATGTGACCCACCCCGTCGCCACCAATCCCGATGACCGTTTGCGTGCCATCGCCCTTGACCGGGGATGGCGCATACTTGATCTGTTTTAAAGTCATGGGGCCGAGCTTGCTCACAGCCCCGGCATCGGCACAGGCCGATGGCACCTGTCGCGGCAGTTTGTCCCGTAACGTTTAGGTTTTCAGGTTTTTGGATTAAATGATTAAAAAATTTATCAGCAAGCTGCTGGGCAATTCTGCTTCGCCAGCTAAAAATAAAAAAATGCAGTTTGGCAAGCGCGAAGAAGTAGGCGTGGCACAGCACGGCATTGACCCGGCTTTGGTCGATGACCGGGCACTCAACGTGGTGCGCACCCTGAAGCACGCTGGCTTTGAGGCCTATATCGTCGGCGGTGCGGTGCGCGACCTGATGGTCGGCTTGCGCCCGAAAGACTTTGATGTGGCCACCAACGCGACACCCGAGCAGGTCAAAAGCCTGTTTCGCCGTGCCTTCATCATTGGCCGGCGTTTTCGCATCGTGCACGTCGTGTTCGGTCGTGGTCGCGAAAACGACGTGATCGAGGTCTCGACCTTTCGCGCCTACATGGACAATGCCGCCGCCGAGCAGGTCGCCGGTAACGAGAAAACCAGCAAGAACGAGTTGGCCGGCATGAAACACGCGGTGGACTCCACCGGCCGGGTGCTGCGCGACAACGTCTGGGGTCCGCAGGAAGAAGACGCGGTGCGCCGTGATTTCACCATCAACGCCATGTACTACGACCCGGAAACCCAGATCGTGGTCGATTACCACAACGGCATCAAGGACTCCAAAAAACGCGTCATCCGCATGATTGGCGACCCCGCCACGCGTTACCGTGAAGACCCGGTGCGCATCATCCGCGCCGTGCGTTTTTCCGCCAAACTCAGTGCGCTGGGTTTCACGCTGGAGGCCAAGACCGCCGCCCCGCTGATCAAGTCGCAGGAACTGCTGGCCGATGTGCCGCAAAGCCGCTTATTTGACGAAATGCTCAAGCTGCTGCAAACCGGCCACGCGCTGGCCTCGATTGAGCAGCTCAAGGCCTTGGGCATGGCGCGCGGTATTTACCCGCTGCTGGACGTGATCGTCGAGCGGGCCGAGTCGATCTTCGTCAAAGCCGCGTTGCAAGACACCGATCGCCGCGTTGGCGAAGGCAAACCGGTCGTGGCCAGCTTTTTGCTGGCTTGCGCCTTGTGGGCGGATGTGCGCGATGGTTGGGCGCAGCGCATTAGCCAGCGCCAGCACGCGCATCCAGCGTTGCAGGATGCGATTGAAGATGTCTTCAATGCCCGCATTGGCGATGTCTCCGGTCGCGGCAAGCTGGCCGGTGACATGCGCGAAATCTGGATGTTGCAGCCGCGTTTCGAGAAGCGGGTTGGCAGCACGCCGTTTGGCCTGGTTGATCAAGCCCGTTTCCGGGCCGCGTTTGACTTCATGCGCTTGCGTGCCGATGCCGGTGAAATTGACGTGGTGCTGGCCGACTGGTGGCAGGAATTCAGTTTGGCAAATGACGATCTGCGTCAGGACATGGTCGATCAGGTGCGCGAAGAGCAGCAGCAAAAGCAGCGGGCGCCCCGTGTTCATAAAATGCCGGTGGCCAAAGAAAGCGCCCCAGCCGCCCGCGATGCGGGTCAGGCGGCGGAGGCCGAGTCACCTGAAAATTACCCGTCTGACGCCTCAGACGCGCCCAAAAAACGCCGCCGCCGCCGGCGCAGCGGCCCGAAAGAGGGCGGCGACGCCTCCCCTGGCGCTGGCGTATAAGTTCGCCTCTGCCGCGACCTGTGCGTCAACCCGTCACCGCCTATATTGCACTCGGCGCCAATCTCGGTGACCCGGCGGCCGCACTGTGCCAGGCGATGGATGACCTGAATCAGGTCAACGGCATCACGGTGACCGGCCGGTCCTCGCTTTACCGCACCGCGCCCATCGACTCCAGCGGACCAGATTACGTCAATGCCGTGGTCGAGATTACGACGCAGCTGACGGCCCCCGCACTGTTGGCCGCCTTGCAGCAGATTGAAAACGAGGCGGGGCGCGAACGACCTTTTATCAATGCACCGCGCACGCTGGATCTGGATGTGTTGCTGTTTGGCGAGGCCCACGTACACAGCGCAAGGCTTGAAGTGCCGCATCCGCGCATGTGGGCCAGGGCCTTTGTGTTGCTGCCGCTGGCCGAGATCGCGCCACAGCGGGTCAGTGCGGCGCAATTGCTGGCGGTACGCGGGCAAACCATTAGTCGATATTGTTAAGTAGAGGCTGATTTACCTCACTATCCCCCTAGAATTTAAAACGTGAAGACCCCGTTGGCTGACGGCTTCAAGACGATGAACATCAAGGTGAAAATATTATGAGTTTTAAAAACATGCGTGTGGCGACCAAGCTCTGGCTTGGCGTGGGTTTCATCGTGCTGGCCTTGGTTTCCTTGCTGACGGCGGCTTCAATGCGCGCGGCTGCGCAACAGCAGCAAATCGACACCACCCTGGCCGACTTGAACCTGCGGGCCAAGGCCGCCAATAGCTGGTATGGAG
>CAJAFJ010000090.1 GCA_903938955.1 uncultured beta proteobacterium
GCCTTTTTGGTCACAAAACGCGTCTGGGGCATAGGCCCTTCCTGCGCGTCAATCAGCAACACCACGCCATCGACCATGGACAGGGCACGCTCTACTTCACCGCCGAAGTCTGCGTGTCCGGGGGTGTCGACGATGTTGATGTGTGTGCCTTCCCAGGTTACGGCACAGTTCTTGGCCAGAATCGTGATGCCACGCTCTTTTTCAATGGCGTTGTTGTCCATGACGGTGTCAACAACTTTCTCGTGCTCGGCAAAGGTGCCGGACTGACGCAGCAATTGGTCGACCATAGTGGTCTTGCCATGATCGACGTGGGCGATGATGGCGATGTTTCTGATCTGTTTAATGGTCATGGTTCACTTTCTAAATTCTAAAATTTGCTCAATTTCAAGCGGACTTAACAGCCGCCCCGGAATCAATTCACCCGCTTTGACTTGGGCTGTGCCCAGCAAAGCGCGAGGGGTTTCGCCATACACGGCTACCAACCCGCTATTTGGCCAAGTTCCCCGGCGTCGAACGCCGCTCAGAAAACGCCCTGCATTTTCGCTGTCCAGCGACACAACCGTGTGATCACGCAACAAAGAGTCCACTGGCATCAAGCAGTTCAGTCTCTCGTCCTCGGTCATCGCCTCCAGCGCCTCCAGCGTCACACATTGCGACACATGAAAACCACCGGTCTCTACCCGGCGCAGCGCGGTTAAATGCGCGCCACAACCCAAGGCTTCACCCACATCCTCACCCAGCGTGCGAATGTAAGTCCCCTTGCTGCATTTGACTAACAATTTGATAGCCTCATACGCAAGTTCCTCGGTCATCCGGCTCGCCTCCAAGGCGTGAATGGTGACTTCACGCGCTTCCCGTTCAATCTCAATCCCGGCACGGGCGTACTCGTACAGGGCTTTGCCATCCTTTTTCAAGGCACTGTGCATCGGCGGAATTTGCCGTATCAGCCCGGTAAACCGGGGCAGCACATTGGCAATATCTTGTGCGGTGACGTTGACCGACCGCTCTTCAATCACTTCGCCTTCGGCATCCGCCGTACTGGTTTTTTGCCCCAGTCTGGCCACCGCTTCGTACGTTTTGTCTGCATCCAGTTGAAGCTGGCTGAATTTGGTGGCCGCCCCAAAACACAAGGGCAAAACGCCCGTCGCCAAAGGATCGAGTGTGCCGGTGTGGCCCGCTTTTTCAGCCCGCAACAACCATTTCACTTTTTGCAACGCATCGTTGCTGGACCACCCCAAGGGCTTGTCCAGCAACAGCACCCCATGCACGGGGCGCCTGGCAACCCGTACCCGGGGCGCGTTCATCGGCTCAATCCTCTTTGGCGCGAGAAGCCACGGCACGCGCAATCAAGGCGTTCATGTCAGCCGCTTTCTCGGTGGTCTGGTCAAACAGGAAGTGCAAGGTCGGCACGGTATGAATGTGCAGACGCTTGAACAAACCTGCCCGCAAGAAACCGGCGGCCTGGTTCAAGCCTTCGGTACACGCCTTGGGGTCACCTGTCAGCAAGCTGAAGAAAACCTTGGCGTGGGCATAGTCAGGCGTCACTTCGACCGCCTGAATGGTCACCATACCGACCCGAGGGTCTTTCAACTCGCGGGCAATCAGTTCGGTCAGATCACGCTGGATCTGATCGGCGACCTTGAAGCTGCGGTTAGGAGTTTTTGACTTGATACGCACGATTTACATCACACCTATCAAAGCGTACGGGCAATTTCGCGAATCTCGAAGAACTCCAGCACGTCACCCTCTTGGATGTCGTTGTAGTTCTTGATCGTCAAGCCGCACTCGAAGTTCTCACGCACTTCTTTGGCATCGTCTTTGAAACGCTTGAGCGAATCCAGCTCACC
>CAJAFJ010000091.1 GCA_903938955.1 uncultured beta proteobacterium
CCGGTCGCGCCGGCGCTGACGGCACGGCCGTCAACCTGGTGTGCCTGGACGAAGAAGGCTTCATGCAAGCCATTGAGCGTTACACCAAGCAAAACATTCCGGTTCAAATCGTCGAAGGTTTCATGCCTGAGCCCGGCGAAAAAGCCGAACCCATCGCCATGGGTCGCCAAACCGTTTGGGGTGGCGCGGGCAAGCCGCCAAGCCGCGACGTGATGATGGCGGCCGGCAAGGCCGCCCGTACCGAAATGCTGCAACGCGTGCGCGAAACCAAGGGTGACCGCGGTGCGCCTTCGGGTGGCGGTCGTGGCGGCAATGGTGGCGGCGGTGGTGCACGCAGCGGTGGTGGCGGCGGTCAGCGCAGCCATGGCGCAGCGAGCGACCATCAGCCCCCTCGCAGCCCACGTCCCCCACAAGGTCGTGGCGGCAATGGTGGTGGTTACGGTGGTGGCAATGGTGGCGGCAACGCTGGCGGTAACGGCGGTGGTTACGGTAGCGGCAACAACACATCTTCGCGTGCGCCCCAAGGTCAGCCTGACCCGATGCGCACCAGCGTGGACATGATGGCCGAACGCGGCGCGCGCCGTCCCGGTGGCGGCGGTGGTGGTTTTGGTGGCGGCAACCGCAATGGTGGCGGCTTTGGCGGCGGCAATGGTGGCCGCTCCGGTGGTGGTGGCGGCTACGGCGGCGGCAATGGCGGCGGTGGTAATCGCGGTTCATTCAACCGCTAAGCGCCAGCTACAAAAATTCAACCGGCCGACAGGTCGGGTTAGCACAAGGTAACCCGACAAACTCAGCCAACAACAAACGGGCAGTCCCAGCGACCAGCCCGTTTTTTTTGCTTATGTCACACCGTCACTCACGTAGGATTAACGGGGGTGAGCGCTTTGTTGGATAGCAAAAAGCCGATCAGGTTGTCCGCAGCCAGATGCGCCATCGCCAGGCGGGTGGGGCGCGTGGCACTGGCAATATGCGGGGTCAACACCACGTTGGGCACCGTCAGCAAGTCAGGGTGAACGCGGGGCTCGCCCTCAAAAACATCCAGCCCGGCAGCGGCAATCGTGTTGTTGCGCAGGGCGGCCGCCAGCGCAACGTCATCCACAATGCCGCCGCGCGCGATATTGATCAGGGTGGCGCTAGGCTTCATTTGCGCCAGCTCAGCCGCGCCCATGGCGTGGTGCGATTGCGCCGAATACGGCAGCACCAGCACCAAATGATCGGCGGTCTTGAGCAACTCGTCCTTGCTGACGAAACGGGCTTTGCAGTCGGCCTCGGTGACTGCATCCAGCTGCGAACGGTTGTGGTAAATCACCTGCATACCAAAGCCGTGCGCGCCGCGCCGGGCAATGCCCTGCCCGATGCGGCCCATGCCCAGAATGCCCAAGGTGCTGCCGTGAATATCGGCCCCGGCAAACATGTCATAGCTCCATTTTGTCCACAGACCGGCACGCAAATAGTGCTCAGCCTCGGCCATGCGCCGGGCCGTGGCCATCAGCAAGGCAAAGCCGAAATCAGCCGTGCTTTCGGTCAGCACGTCGGGCGTGTTGGTGGCCAACACACCAGCAGCAGTCATGGCGGCAAGGTCGAAGTTGTTGTAACCCACGGCCATGTTGGCGCAGATTTTCAAGTCAGGGCAAGCCGCCAGCAGCGCCGCGTCAATGCGCTCGCTGCCGGTGGTGAAGGCGCCCACTTTGCCTTGCAATTTGTCGATCAGTTGCGCCGGGTGCCAGACCTCGTCATTCGGGTTGGTTTCGACGTCAAAGTGCTGCGCCAGCTTGGCGACGATTTCAGGGAAGACGGCACGAGCGATCAGGATGCGGGGTTTCATGGGGTACTCATTTTGTGAAGTTAACGATTAAGGCCTGGGCAATGAAAAGGCAGCGTCCAAGCGACCGACACAGAACCCATCAACCCGGTTGGGTGATGTCGAACACCTGACGTAGGTAAGCTAGGTATTTTTCGTCTTCGCACATGTCTTTGGACGGTGTATCGCTGAGTTTGGCCACCGGTTGACCGTTACAACGCGTCATTTTGATGACGATTTGCAGCGGCTCGTAGCCCAGATCATTGGTCAGGTTAGTGCCAATGCCAAAGGCCAGCTGGGCTCGCCCCTTGAACTGCTGGTACAGCTCAATCGTGCGCGGCACGGTCAACGAGTCGCTGAAAATCAAGGTCTTGGTGCGCGGGTCGACCCGGTTCTTGACGTAGTGCGCAATCATGCGTTCGCCCCACTGAAACGGGTCGCCGCTGTCATGGCGGGCGCCGTCAAACAGCTTGCA
>CAJAFJ010000092.1 GCA_903938955.1 uncultured beta proteobacterium
TGGCCTTGCCGTAGCCTTCCTTGGCGGCAGCCAGCAACTTGCCTGGCGTCGCGGCCGGGGGGCTGAGGACAAAGTAAGCCACCGCACCACCCACCGCCAACAGTGAGAGCACGCCGCCGACGGCGTACCAAACCTTTTTGGATCCGGCCATGGCTTTTAATTTGGCAACAGCCTGCTTCGCCGCGTCGGGATCCGCTGCTGTGGATGGAGTCGCGTGTGTTGAGGTTGTTTCAACGGGCGCTTCGTCTGCCGGCGCCTGCGGAGCCGGTGCCGCTTTGATCAAACGCCCGCCGCAGCTCTCGCAGAACGCGGCACCATCTTCGTTTTTCGTGCCGCACTGGGTGCAAAAAATAGCCATGACCTGTCCTTAAGTCAGCCTCATGGCTGACTCGAAATCAAAAATTGAAAGAAGAAGGTTTATTTCAGTTTGTGTCCGCAACCGCCGCAAAACACATCATCGGGTGTGATGGTGTTATTGCATTTGGGGCAGGTGGTCGCTTGCGGTGCGGGTTTAGGCGCTGGTGGTGGTGTGACCGGGCCTTGCATCACTTCTTTGAACGTGGTGGGCGCAGCGGCGGCGGCACGCGCGCTGGTGGGGGCGCCGCCCATGTCAATGTGGGCAATGCCACCGGCTTGCTGTTTGATCAGGTTCTCGATCACGATGATGATTTTTTTCAGCTGTTCTTCATTGATTTCCTGACCTTCAATGACCGAGCGTTTGAAGGTGATGACGGCGGCTGCACCACTGTCTTCATTGAAGCCGATCATCAGCTCCTTGTTCAAGAAGTAATACAGGCCGCCACCGATCACGCCAATCACCAAAAACAGCAGGAACGCCCAGCCATTCTGAATCGCGCTGCCGATGAACAGGCACAAAGACAAGAAGCCGAGGGCGGCCTTCCAGGGTTTGTGGCTGCCGTAAAAAGAGGACGAAACGTGTCCGAACGGGGTCAGTCGGCGGATAAAGCCAGACAAAGATCCGCGTTCAAATTCAATGCGGGTGTCGCTGACCTGCAGCGTTGTTGTGGCGTCGATGCCGAGCAACGAAAAGATGAATGACCAGAAGCCGCTCTCGCGCGCCACGACCTTGACATAAGGCTCGCCCGCAGCCGGGTTGGATTTGACGCTCCAGGATTTGATAACCAGTGACATGATTTACTTTCGTGAATAAAGTTGGAATGACGATGTGAAAAATGAAGGTTGGCCGCATCAGTGCCTGTTGTTGTTGAAGCGTTCCTGATTGTCTTTTTGTTCTTGGCGCATCTGTACGCACTGTGCGTGGTTGGTGAACTGCGGTTTGTCGCACTGGGATTGCATGCAGAAGGCCATGGCCAGGAAGATCCGTTTTCCACAGGCTTCTTTTGGGCTGGCGGGCTCGGCGACGACCGCGGGTGCGGGCTGAACGGGCGCTGGAGCGGCAGGCGCGTGAACCGGCGCTTCTTGGGGGACCGGGGCAGGCTTTTGTACTGCCACGGGCTCTTGCTTGGGTTTTGGTTTGGGGGCAACCGCAGGTTTTGGCGTTGGCTTGGCTGGCGCAGGGGCCGGAGACGGTGCCACAACGGGTTCCGGCGCCGGTGCTGCCACGGGCATCGGCGCTGAAGCCGGTGTCGGTGCAGGCGCTGGCGCCGTTTCAACAGGCGCCGCCACGGGCGCTGGTGCCGGTGCCGCTGTCACGGCAGGCGTTGCCGCCACAGCCTCCAGCGGCGCGATGGGCGCGCTGGAACGTGTGAGAAACCAGGTTCCACCCCCCGCCAATGCGAGCACGGCCACCGCAATGCCACCCCAAAGTGCATACGGTTTGGGTTGGGACGGTGCTGCTTCCGCTTTAATAGACGGTGGCTTGAGTGGTGCTGCCGTGATCGGAGGCGCAACAGGTGTTGGTGTTGTTTCTGCTTGTGGCGCTGCGGGGCGTGAGATCACCTGGGTTTTTTCAAAATCGGGTGCTGGAGCGGCCACAGCGACTTCCACCCCTACGGGCTCAGGGGCTGGTGTTGGCACCACCGGTACTGCTAAGGGTGCTGATATTGGTGCGGCAACGGGGACTACAGGCGCGGGCGTCGGGGTCGGTTTAGGTTCGACAGGGCGTGAGATCACCTGGGTTTTTTCAAAATCAGGTGTTGGCGCCACCGGTGCCGCTACGGGCGCTGATACTGGTACTACAAGCGCGGGCGTCGGGGTCGGTTGGGGCTCGACGGGGCGTGAAATGACCTGGGTTTTTTCAAAATCAAGTGAGTGGGCCGGAGCGGCTACTTCAACCACTGCGGGCTCTGGCACGGGTATGGGCGTCGCAGGTACTGGTGTTGGCGTGGGTGTCGGTCCGCTTGCCGAGGCCATCAATGAGCCGCAGGACTTGCAAAACTTGGCGGTCAGGCTGTTTTCGGTGTGGCACTTGGCACAGCTTGCGCTGCTGGGTGGGGCTTCAACGGCCACTACGTTGACAGCGGCGGCTTTCAGGTTGTGCCCGCAGCCTTTGCAGAACTTCGCGTTGTCGTTGTTTTCAGTGGCGCATTTTGGACAGGTGACAGCCATGTTTTTTCCTCAACCAGTTTGTTTATTTTTGACGCTTACTAACTTACGAAACGGATGTCAAGACGTCACCCTAAAACGCTACTTTGCGAATGGGTAAGGCAGACTTCATCAATTCGTGTTACGAAGTGTAACGGAGCAAAAAGTCGAATTTGTAAGCTAACGCGGGCTGGTTGGGGCAAAAAAATCCACTCTGTCGGTGATCAGCCCGTCGATGCCCAAGTCAATCAGACGTTGGGCGGCCCACTCGTCGTTGACGGTGTAACTCAGACACCGAAACCCGGCACTTTGGGCTTGCGTCACGCTGGAGCGGTCCCACAGGGCGTGGTCGCAAACGATGGCGATGCAGCCCAGTGTCAGGGCCGTTTCCAGCCAGCCTTTCCAGAGTGATTCGAGCAACAGGCCGCGTGGTAATTGGGGCTGGGCGTCGCGGGCCGCTGCCAGTGCGTCGGGGTCGAAGGACGTGAGCAGGGGTGGCACGTCAGCGTGACGCCAGAGTCGCGCCGCGTGCTCGGCCACCACTTCGCCGGTCTGGCGTTCCAGCCCGGGCGTGGGTTTGATTTCAATGTTCAAAAAATAGCCGTTGTGCAGGCAATAACGGGCGATGTTCTCGAAAGTGGGCAGGGGCTCGCCTGCAAATGCCCGTGAATGCCAGCCACCGGCATCGAGTTGCGCCAAATCACGCCACGGGTGGTCGCCCGCCACGGCGCTGTTGCCTGCGCCCAGTTGCGCACGGGCGTTGGTGGTGCGCGGCAAGGTGTCGTCGTGCAGCAGGAAGGGCACGCCATCGGCGCTCAGTTTGACGTCGCACTCGAACATGCGGTAGCCATGGGCGGCCCCCAGCCGGAACGCGGCCAGGGTGTTTTCAGGCGCCAGTTTGCCGGCGCCCCGGTGGGCGATCCAGCGGGGGTAAGGCCAGTTTTCAAAGGTAACGATCATGGTGGGGCGGCCCGGGTTGGCGTGTATTGGTGTGAGGAGCTTCACTTCATCGATTAAACACGGGTTCAGGCGCTGTTTGGCCGGGTCACCATCACCCCAGTAGGTGAATGCTGCGCTGCGGTAATATCTCGGTCCAGTCGGGATTGACCGCGCCCCGTGTCACGTCCTGGCTGCAACCACAGAACACGATGACCGCTCCCCTTCCGCCCCATCTCTTAATGCCTGCCGCCCGCGTGCCGCAGGAGCACGAACGCATCCGCGAAATTCCTTACAACTACACCTCGTTTTCCGACCGCGAAATCGTCATTCGCCTGTTGGGCGAGCACGCCTGGGAGTTGCTCAACCGCCTGCGCGAAGAGCGCCGCACCGGTCGCTCCGCCCGCATGCTGTACGAGGTGCTGGGCGATGTCTGGGTGGTTCAGCGCAACCCTTATTTGCAGGACGATTTGCTGGACAACCCCAAGCGGCGCGTGCTGCTGGTCGAGGCGTTGCACCACCGTTTGTCCGAAGTTGAAAAACGCCGCACCCCTGATACCGACCCGGAGCGCGATGCGTTGGTGGGCGAGTTGCTCACGCTGGCGAGCCAGGCCGTAACGGCTTTTGATGCAACTTTTGTAGCAACAGCCGCCTTGCGCCGCAAGACCCAGCGCCTGCTGGTCAAGCTGACGGCCAAAGACAATATCAAGTTTGACGGCCTGTCGCGTGTGAGTCATGTGACCGACGCCACCGACTGGCGTGTCGAGTACCCATTTGTGGTGCTGACGCCCGATACCGAAGAAGAAATGGCCGGTTTGGTCAAAGGCTGTATTGATCTGGGGCTGACCATCATTCCCCGGGGCGGCGGCACGGGTTACACCGGCGGCGCGATTCCGCTGACCTGGAACAGCGCGGTCATCAACACCGAAAAGCTGGAGGCCATGACCGAAGTCGAAATGCTGACGCTGCCGGGCCTGTCCGAACCCGTAGGCACGGTCTGGACCGAAGCCGGTGTGGTGACGCAACGCGTGGCCGATGCGGCCGAGCGCGGTGGCTTTGAGTTTGCGGTCGACCCGACCTCGGCGGAGGCATCGTGCAGTGGCGGCAACATCGCCATGAACGCCGGCGGCAAAAAAGCCGTGCTGTGGGGCACCGCGCTGGACAACCTGGCCAGCTGGCGCATGGTGACGCCGCAGGCCGAGTGGCTGGAGGTGACCCGCATCAACCACAACCTGGGCAAGATTCACGACGCCGAGATGGCCAGTTTTGAGCTGCAGTATTTCAAGGCCGACGGCAAAACACCGCTGCGCACCGAGCGCCTCGACATTCCGGGCAAGTCTTTCCGCAAAGAAGGCCTGGGCAAGGACGTGACCGACAAGTTCTTGAGCGGTCTGCCTGGTATCCAGAAAGAAGGCTGTGATGGCCTGATCACCAGTGCCCGCTGGGTGGTGCACCGCATGCCGACCAACACACGCACCGTGTGCCTAGAGTTTTTTGGCAATGCCAAGGATGCCGTGCCCAGCATTGTGGAGATCGTCGATTTCATGTTTGCCGAGCAAAAACGCTCGGGCGTGCTGCTGGCCGGGCTGGAGCATCTGGATGACCGCTACCTGAAAGCGGTGGGTTATGCCACCAAGTCCAAACGCGGTGGCTTGCCCAAGATGGTGTTGTTTGGCGACATTGCCGGCAACGACGCCGATGCGGTGGCCCGCGCCACCTCTGAAGTGGTGCGCATTGCCAACTCGCGCAGTGGCGAGGGCTTCATTGCCATCAGCCCGGACGCACGCAAGAAATTCTGGCAGGACCGCAAACGCACCGCCGCCATTTCCCGCCACACCA
>CAJAFJ010000093.1 GCA_903938955.1 uncultured beta proteobacterium
CAAAAGGACTGACAAACGCCAGATGTCGCCCGACATGTGACGTATCCCCACTGGAGAGAGGTGGTGCGCCGCTTACTCGACGCGCTACCCACCGAAGGAGCAACCCGCAGCCGCTGCCAGATTCACTGGTGGCCACGCCCGGCGAATCTCTCAGGTAAAGCGGACAGCGGGGGCAGCCCATGGCGCAGGTGAAAACCTGCCCGTGGAACACGGTTTGCCCCTTTTTTTGTCTCATTGGAGTCTCCATGTCCGCACCTGACAGCCTTCTGAATGTCCCCCTGAATGACCTGCACATCGCCTTGGGTGCCCGCATGGTGCCGTTTGCTGGCTACAGCATGCCGGTGCAATACCCGGCGGGCCTGATGGCCGAACACAAACACACCCGCACAGCGGCTGGCCTGTTTGACGTGTCTCACATGGGCCAGTTGCACCTGATCGGACCGGATGCCGCAGCAGCCTTTGAGTCATTGATTCCGGTCGATGTGGTTGACCTGCCGTTGGGCAAACAGCGTTACGGCCTACTGCTCAATGACGAGGGTGGCATCATCGACGACCTGATGTTTTTCAAAAAAAGTGCTGATGAACTGTTTGTCATCGTTAACGGTGCCTGCAAGGTGGGTGACATCGCCCACATCCAGGCCAAAATCGGCAGCCGCTGCCAAGTCATCCCGATGCCCGAGCGGGCGCTGCTGGCGCTGCAAGGCCCTCAAGCCGTCACCGCCATGCAACGCCTGTGCCCCGGCATTGAAAAGCTGGTGTTCATGACCGGCGGGCAGTTTGACGTGACTTGCGGCGCCCAAACCGTGTCCTGTTTCATCACCCGCAGCGGTTACACCGGCGAAGACGGCTTCGAGATTTCGGTGCATGCCGACGACGTTGCCGCACTGGCCAACACCTTGCTGGCGCAACCTGAAGTCAAGCCGGTGGGCCTGGGCGCGCGCAACTCACTGCGCCTGGAAGCCGGTTTGTGCCTGTATGGCAACGACATCGACACCACCACCACCCCGGTGGAAGCGGGCCTGAACTGGGCCATGCAAAAGGTGCGCCGGGCCGATGGCGCGCGCGCGGGCGGCTTCCCCGGCTCGGCAAAAATTCTGGCGCAACTGGCGGGCACTCCGGGCGCGATGAGCAAAAAACGGGTCGGCTTAGTGGCGCTGGAGCGCATTCCCGTGCGCGACCATACCCCCTTGCAAGATTTGAACGGCCAACCGATTGGCGAAGTCACCAGCGGCTTGCTCGGCCCCACGATCAACCAACCGGTGGCGATGGGTTACGTGCCGCTGGAGTTCGCCGTACTGGGCACCCAAATCAACGCCCTCGTGCGCGGCAAAGCGGTGCCGATGCAAGTGGTGGCCATGCCGTTTGTACCGACCAACTATTTCCCCGGTTAATTTTTCAGTTAACAATCACAAACCGTCATGGTGAGCACCGCCCGGGGCCTTGCCGTGACGATTTTTTCAGCACCTCAGTTTCTTTTAAATCACTTTTTCAGGACCTCACCATGACGATCAAATACACCCCCGACCACGAATGGCTCAAAGTTGACGGCGTGAACGCTGTTGTTGGCATCACGCACCACGCACAAGACGCGCTGGGCGATGTCGTGTTTGTCGAATTGCCCGCGGTCGGCACCACCTTTGCTGCCAAAGACATCGCTGGCGTCGTCGAGTCGGTCAAGGCCGCCGCGGACGTCTATATGCCCGTGACCGGTGAAATCACCGAAGTGAACGAAGCCCTGCGCGACGACCCGTCGCTGGCCAACTCCGACCCGATGGGCGCCGGCTGGTTCTTCAAGGTCAAGCTGGCCAACCCCGCCGAACTGGACGCCCTGATGGACGAAACCAGCTACACCAGCTTCTCTGCCGCTTAAACACCCGAATAAGCACCGGAACGGGTCACTCCCGTTCGGGCTGAGCCTGTCGAAGCCCTCCCTCCATCCAAGGTCAATTCCAGATTCTGGCCAGTCTCTCGCCGAGAACCGGGGGTGTGGCGGGGATGCCTGGACGGGCACCCCCGCCGGCTCGTCAATAGCGCTCGAACTGGGCGTCCTGGCCGTCGGCGGCAGCCACCAAATCCAGCGTCACTCCCTTGCTGCCGCCGTTGCCGCGCACCATCGGCTTGGGGCGCTGCTCCGCCCGCTTTCCGACCGGCGATGGGCGCGCCACGGGCTTGGCCTCGATCGGCCGCGAGGTCTTTGGCCGCGACGGCGACGCCACCGCTTTTTCGAGGTGGAAAAAGCCGATGGTGGTCTGCAATTGCTCGGCCTGGGTGGTCAATACCTCGGTGGTCGCCGACAATTGCTCGGAGGCGGCGGCGTTCTGCTGCGTCACCTTGTCCAGTTGCTGAATGGCGGTATTGACATGATCGGCGCCGATATCCTGCTCGCGG
>CAJAFJ010000094.1 GCA_903938955.1 uncultured beta proteobacterium
CTGGGGGAAAGATTGCGCCCAGCCCGAGCGACAGCGGACGGAAAAACTGCGGCTGTTGTCTTCTTCGCGGGAGAGGTCCAACCCGGTCAGATCCGGGTCGCGTCGGGCATGGCACAAAATGACCGCCAGGCGCAGCGCCAGCAACTGCTGCACGAAGATGTCGTCTTCAAAATCGACTTCCAGTTTGCGCAGCTTGCCCCGGTGCCCCAGCACCAGTTGACTCAGCTTGTGCAGTTCGGAGAGTGAAAATCCCATGGCATCGGCGTTGTCCAGAATGTAGGCGCCGTGCTTGTGGTAGTCGCTGTGCGAGATTTGGCTGCCAATTTCGTGCAGTTGGGCGGCCCAGTTCAGTTTGCGGCCCAGCCGTTCGTCCGCCAGCTGGTCGGCCGGGTTGTCCGACGCCGGTTCGTCTGCCTGCAGCTGGTCAAACAAATGCGCCGCTACCTTGCCCACGCGCAGCCCATGCACTGCGTCGGTGCCAAATTTGGCCGACAAGCGCTGCACGGACTTGGCGCGCATATCGGTCTGGTCGGTGGTGTTGCCCATCAAGTCAACGAGCAGACCATGGCGCAAGCCGCCTGCTGCCTGTTGCAATTGATCAATCTGCATCAAGTCAAATAGCGCACGCAAGATGCTCAAGCCGCCGCCAATGATGGCCCGGCGGTCGTCGCGCATGCCGGCCAGGCGGATTTTGTCGGTGCTTTGGGCGCTGATCAGGCGTTCAAGCAGCCACTCCAGCCCTTCGCGCGTGACCGAGCCGGTCGGCCAGCCGGCGGCGGCGAGCACGTCACCCACGGCGCCCACGGTGCCAGCCGAGCCGTAGGCGATGTCCCAGGCGTCGCGCCGGTAGGCGTTCAGGGCCTCGTCCAGCACGGCCTTGGCGGCAATTTCGGCCATTTGGAAATTGTGGCGATTGAGTTGGTTGTCCGCGAAATAGCGTGTCGACCAGGCAATGCTGCCGACCCGGTAAGACTCCATCAACTTGGGCTCAAAGCCATGGCCCAGAATCATTTCGGTGGAGCGCCCGCCAATGTCAATCACCAGACGCCGCTCATTGCCCTGCGGTAGCGCCTGGGCGACGCCCTGGTAAATCAGCCGGGCTTCTTCACGGCCCGAAATGACGTCGATCGGGAAGCCCAGCACCGCATTGCCTTGCGCCAAAAAAGCATCGCGGTTACGCGCTTCGCGCAGGGTCTGGGTGGCGACGGCGCGCACCTCGGTGCTGTGGAATCCGGCCAGACGTTCGCCAAAGCGCGCCAGGCAATCCCAACCGCGTTGCATGGCTTGCGGGGTCAGGTTGCGTTCGTCGTCAAGACCGCTGCCTTGTCGAACGGTTTCTTTGAGGTACTCGGTGCGGTAAAACTGCCCGTGCTCGATACGTCCAATTTCAAGGCGAAAGCTGTTCGATCCCAAATCGACAGCGGCTAGGCGAGTTCCATCTTGCATCAATTATTTCCCGGTAATTCAACGTTTAGCATAGCATTGGGCCGCCCGGACGGATCCAGCGCGGTGCGCACAATTTATCTGAAGAGCTTCACACCCGTTGGGTGCTTGCCAACCTTTGACGATAAGTCAATGGCATGACGCCAGTGTGACAAAAGCTGCACAAATTCACTCCCGCAGAATCATTTGCCCACGAATTTCCCCGCCGGGGTGGGCTTCTGAATGAATATTGGCGTACCAATGGCCGCGCAATAAATCCTGTGCTTGGGCTTCGGTCAGCGTGGCTTGCCCCTCGTAAGGGCTCTTGACAGGGGCTTTGAAGGGCAGGGCGATGCGGGCAGGGCTGCCAATTGCGGCCGGACCATGAAAGTGAGCCGCGGTGACCGGGCTGTTCAGACCCCTATAAGACATCTTCCAGCGGAACAGCCGGGTGTTCTTGTCCAGCACGGCATCGACCCGGCCAGTGGCCACGGTGGCGACCGGGGGCACCTGATTCATGCCGGTCATCTGGGTGCTGAAGGCCGCCAGATGGGCGTCGGGCTGCAGCACGCTGCACCCGGTCAGCGTCACAAGCAGGGCGGTGATGGAAATCCGGGTACGCAAGGCAATCA
>CAJAFJ010000095.1 GCA_903938955.1 uncultured beta proteobacterium
AACCCGATTTTCAAATCAGAGCACGGCGGCGCGTTTGTCACCACCAACACCGACTACGTGATCGAAGCGGCCCAGTACGCGACACCGCTGGAGAACAAAAAGTTCTATCCGCTCGAAGAGTTCAACGACAAATACCGTGGCGGCATTACCTATTGGAAGTTTGACCGCAAAGAGGGCCGTATCCAGCCTGCAAAATCATTCTCACTGGAACTCCCCCCGTACTCACAGGATTTGTCTGATGCCGGCAAAGGCATTTCCGAAGGCTGGTCGTTCACCAACTCGTTCTGCTCCGAGCGTTATGTGGGTGGTATCGAAAAAGGTCGTCCTCCCTATGAGGCAGGCTGCTCCGCCAAAGACACCGATTACATGCACGTAATCAACTGGAAGAAAGCGGCTGAACTGGTCGCTGCCGGCAAGGGCAAAAAGATCAACGGCCACAACGTGCTGATGATGGAAACTGCCATTAAAGAAGGCGTCCTGTTCCTGATTCCCGAGCCCAAATCACCCCACGGTGTGGACGTGACACCAGACGGCACCAAGATCATCGTGGCCGGCAAACTGGACACCCATGTGTCGGTTTACAGTTTCGAGAAAATTCAGGCAGCGATCAAGGCCGGCAAGTTCGAATCGAAAGATCCGTATGGCATTCCTGTGATCGCCATGAAAGATGCGCTGCACACGCAAGTGTCTTTGGGTCTCGGCCCATTGCATACCCAGTACGACAGCAAGACCTGTATTGCCTACACCTCGCTGTATGTGGATTCGCAAGTGGCCAAGTGGAACTATTGCGAAGGCAAAGTGCTTGACAAGCTCAGCGTGCACTACAACATCGGTCACTTGATGACCATGGAAGGTGACTCCAGCAAGCCCGCCGGCAAGTACCTGGTGGCCTTGAACAAGTTGGCTATTGACCGCTTTGTGCCCGTGGGCCCCTTGCACCCTCAAAATCACCAGCTGATCGACATCAGTGGTGACAAGATGCAATTGCTGTACGACATGCCCGTGCCCTTGGGTGAGCCGCATTATGTGGTCGCCATTGATGCCAAGAAACTGAAACCAGCCGTGCGCTACAAAGTCGGTACAGACAGCCGCACAGACGCCGCACATCCTGGCGCGACCCGGGCGGGCGAAGAGCGTACCGTCAAGAAGGGCAACAAGGTCGAAGTGTTCGGCACCTTGATCCGTTCGCACATCACACCTGAAACCATCGAAGTGGAAGTCGGCGACGAAGTCACGATCAACCTGACCAACCTCGAACGCGCTCAGGACGAGACCCACGGCTTCACCGTCAGCACCTTCAACGTGCATGCGTCGGTTGAGCCCGGTAAAACCGTCTCGGTGAAGTTCAAGGCAGACAAGGAAGGCGTCTACCCTTACTACTGCACTGAATTCTGCTCGGCACTACACCTTGAAATGCAAGGCTACTTGCTGGTCAAGCCAAAAGGCTGGAAAGCTACCAAGGCCACACTGGCGGCCCAGAACTACACCGAAGCCGACTACAAGGCGACTGTGAAGAAAGTGGCCGACACCCAGGCCATCATTGACTCGGTGGTGGCATACATCACCAGCGTCAACTACAAAGACTTCCCTGAAGTCGTCGCCATGGTGGAAGATGCGTTTGACCAATTGGGTAAAACCAAGGACATCAAGATCAAGCACGAAGCCGCTGCGGCCAAGAAAGACTGGGAAAACGCCAACCTGTGGGCTGAGCAAGTCTGGCAGTACCAGGTCAAAACCGCTGACCTGGGTCTGCGGGCCAAAACTTTCCTTGAGCAAAACGGTGCCAAGAAAGTCAAGTAACTTGCTCCGGTAAGCCAACCTGCGGGGAGTCGATTCAATCGGCTCCCCGTCATCATTTGGAAAATGAAAAACCATGAAGACAAAATTGTTTATCGCTGTCGCCCTCTCCACGCTCGCGTCCACCTCGGTGCTGGCGGATGGTGCTGCGCTGTATGCTGAAAAAACCTGCATCGCCTGCCACGGCAAAGAAGGCAAGAAGCCGCTCATCGCCTCCTACCCCAAACTGGCAGGACAAAATGCGGCCTACCTGGCTCAGCAAATGATGGATATCAGAAGCGGTGCCCGCGCCAATGGCAGCAGCGCCGCCATGAAGGGTGTGATGGTCAATGCAGAAGGTGATCAACTGGTCTCCGACGCCGACATCAAGGATCTGGCAGCCTACCTGTCCAAGATCAAGCCCTAACGACTCACCGAACTTTTACACCCGGAGTAAATGACATGAAAAAATTAATGGCCTTGGCCCTTGCGCTCGCTTTCGTACCCGCGATCAGCTTCGCGGGTGGCCCGCCCCCGGCACAGCAGGCGGGTATTGAATCCAAAGACTACAAATGGAACGCCCAGGAGGGTGAAAAGATTGAAGCCCTCACACTCAAGGGTAATATCAAGGATGGCAAAGAAGGCTATGAAGTCTGCGGCGCCTGCCACCTGCCCTCCGGCGCGGGTCGCACGGACGGCACCTTCCCGCAACTCGCGGGCCAGCACACCACGGTGCTGATCAAGCAGATGGCCGACATTCGTGCCGGCCTGCGTGACAATCCCACGATGTACCCGTTTGCCAAGGAATTGACCGACGCCCAGGAACTGGCCAACGTCTCGGCCTACATCGAGAGCTTGTGCATTCCTGCTGACCACGGCAAGTACGTAGGCGCTGACGCTGAGAAGCAGATTGCCGATGGCAAGGTCATGTACGAAAAAGAATGTATTGAGTGCCACAAAGCCAATGGCGAGGGTGTCAAAGACAAGTTCTACCCTGTGTTGGCCGGTCAGCATTACAAGTACCTGCTGCGCCAGATGACGGAAATTCGTGACGGCAAACGGCGCAATGCCAACCCCGACATGGTGAAAATCATCAAAAATTATGACAACGCCCAACTGGTGGCCATTTCGGCTTATCAGTCAAGCTTGCACATGCCCGGTTCAACCTGCAAGGCTGCTGCCAAGACCAGTAAAAAGAAATAAGCCAACACCATGAAAGCACAGACCCAACAGAATCGATTGATCACGGTGCTCACCATGGTCGCCATGGCGGCCATGATTGCGGCCTTTTTCGCCCCGATATGGTGGGTCTCGCTCACCGCACCGAACTATCCCAAAGATGCGTTTCCAGATGGCATCCGCATCCACTTCCACTTTGATGGGGTGCAAAACGGTTGCAGCGCGGTGGGCAACAACACACGCATGGGCTCAGAAACCATGCAGGCCGACATGGGCCCGGACTCCGAGCGCTACAACCCGATTCTGGACGCCAAGAAAGACGTCAACAAAGGCGCTGCGGGCCTGGATTGTGTGCATGAGATGAACACCATCAACCACTATGTCGGCATGTTCCCGATTGCCACCGGGGCACCGGTTGAGAAACCGCTGGCCAAGTTCTTTTTCGGCTTTTTTACCGTGATGCTGCTGGGCTTCATCGCACCCGCCGGCAAGCGCCGGGTGACCGTGTTGTCCGCGGGCTTTGCGGCCGTGGCGGGCTGGGTGGTGGTGGACCAGTTCGTACTAGGCCATTTGGCCAGCCACGTCAAAGCGTACATGGCCGAAGCCGCTACCTTCTTTAATGAACCGGCCCGGATTCAGGTCTGGGGCGATAACGTCAGTTTGTACAGCAAGATCGCCATTGGTGGCTTGATGGCCGCCATGGTGGTCGTCGTGGCCGCAGTAGCCAAATTCCCCAAGTTCTCCTTGCTGCTGGCCCTGATCCCAGGCCTGCTGCCGATCTACTTTGTCATTGAATACGCCGGCTGGCTCTGGTTCTTTGGCCACAATATGCACCCCTGGGGCGCGTTCACGGTCAAACCTTTTATGCCCACCGTGTTTGGTGAAGGCAAGGTCGCGCAGTTTTCCACCTATTCCTATCCCTACTGGGGCTATGGCTTGTTGGTCGTGACCTTTGGCTGCCTGATGTTGGCCCTGCTGCTGCGCCGCCGCCAGATGCGTGAAGGTACAGAACTTTAAGACTATGAGAAACAGACGCTGGATCTCGTTGCTACCAGCCTTGCTGCTGGTCTCGTCACTGCTGCTGGCGCGTACCACCGAGCCCGACAACGAGCCTGGCACCCCCCCGGCACTGGGGGCCACCGCCGATTTATCAACGGCCCCGCGCGTAGACGTTGACCGTCCCAAGCCCACTTTTCCGCTGTACGAGCGCGACAAGCGCGTGCATGGCCTCAAGCCGTTCCAGGCTTTTGTTGATGCGGCCCCTGAAGGCTCGGTATTGCGCGTGCCCGCCGGTACTTATGCCGGGCCGGTGGTTCTCACCAAGCCGCTGACCATCGAAGGTGATGGCAAGGTCACCATTGATGCCGGCGACCGGGGCACCGTGTTTTCGATGCAAACCAACGGCGCCACGCTGCGTGGCATCCACCTGACCGGCTCAGGCGATTCGCACGATTCCGACGATTCCTGCCTGGACGTGCGCGGCCACAACAACCTGATTGAAAAACTGGTCATCGACAACTGCCTGTTTGGTATCGACCTCAAGCAATCCAACGACAACCGGGTGCTGGGCAACAAAGTGGTGTCAAAACCGGCGGACCTCGGCGTGCGCGGTGACGGTTTGCGCTTGTGGTACAGCCACCGCAACCTGATCGAAGGCAACGAAGTCATTGACTCACGTGACATGGTGGCCTGGTATTCCAACGCCAACACCTTTCGTAAAAACTTCGGCACGCGCAGCCGTTACTCGATCCACTTCATGTTCGCCAAAGACAACATCGTGGAAGAGAACCGTTTCATTGACAACGCCGTCGGCGTGTATTTCATGTACACCGAAGGCGGCATTTTGCGCAACAACCTGATCTCGCATGCCACAGGCGCCACCGGCATGGCGATTGGCTTCAAGGAAGCCAGCAACACCGTGATTGAAGGCAACGAAATCATTTATTGCGCCGTGGGCATCGGCTCGGATTTGTCGCCGTTTCAGCCCGACAGCAAAATTTGGATCAAAAACAACCGCTTTGCCTACAACGGCATCGCCATCCAGTTCACCAGCGAACTCGGCGGCAATGTCGTGACCGACAACGTGTTTGAAGGCAACCTGACCAACGTGGTGCAGTCCGGTCGTGGCAAGGCGGGCCTGAATGAATGGCGCGGCAACTACTGGGACGATTACACCGGCTTCGACCGCAACCATGATGGCATGGGCGACACTCCGTACGAGTTGTACGCCTACGCCGACCAGATCTGGATCGAAATGCCAACCGCCCGCTTCTTCAAGACCGCACCGGTCATGGAGCTACTGGACTTTCTGGAGCGACTGGCCCCGTTCTCGTCGCCTGAAATGACACTCAAGGACGAGCATCCGCGCTTTGTCAAACCCACAGGAGTCAAGGGATGAGCGAGCCAACACCCGTACCCGCCACGCCGGTC
>CAJAFJ010000096.1 GCA_903938955.1 uncultured beta proteobacterium
ATGTCTTCCGCTGATACCCCATCCAGCTCGATGCCCTTGAGATGACCAATGTTTTTATGACAATATATGTCGAGCGGCTTGGGTCGGCTCATGGGGAAAGCTTTGGATAATCTGGCTAAGTTCGATTCCAACAACGTCTGCATACTAGTCATTGATGATGACGTAACCACCCGGGCGCTGCTTAAAAAGCTTCTAGCCGCAATGGGGGCAGCAAGAATTTGGGAGGCAGCAGATGGGATTGAGGGGCTGCAAATTGCCTTTGGAGATCTCACCCCTGATTTAATCTTGTGTGACTTGGGTATGGAGCCTATTGACGGTTTGGCGGTGATTGGGGCAATCAGAGCGACCGGAAAGACGCATCTCTCCAAAGTCCCCTTGGTTGTTTTCACTGGATCTCACGAAAAAGCAATTTTAGATGGAGCATTAAATGCTGGTGCCACCGGGGTCATTCCCAAACCTCATACTCCAAGAGATTTGGCCAAATACCTTTGTGGGCTTGTGAGTAGGCAGGGCTGTTCAGTTCTCCGGGCGTGATCATAACGCGCACGGAATGCGAGTCTATGAGGCCGAGTTTGGCGTGAAAACGAGTCTACCTTTGGACGAGAAGATGTGAATCTATGGAGGGCACCTTGATGGAGGGTGCCATGGTTCCATTTTCCCATCTTCTGGCCGCGCTGGCGGACGTTCCCGATCCACGGCGGCGACAGGGCAAGCGGTATCCGCTGCCGCATTTGTTGATGTTCACGGTGCTGGCGCTGTTGAGCGGTGCCCGGTCCTATCGTGGCATCATCACGTTCCTGGAGCAGCGCCGGGACCACCTCAACCACCATTTCGGCGTCCACCTGAAGCGGGCTCCGGCGCTCAACACGCTGCGGACGGTGCTTCAGACGCTGGACACCGGGGATCTTGAAGCGGCCTTCCGTCGTCACGCAGCCGCCATCTTGCCGGAAACGGCGGTGGGCAAGCGGCCGGTGATCGCGCTCGACGGCAAGGTGTTGCGCGGCAGCTTCGACCACATCAACGACCGGAAAGCGGCGCAGACGTTGACGGCATTCGCCAGTGAGCACGCCATTGTCTTGGCGCACACCGAAATCGACGACAAATCGAACGAGATTCCCGCCGCGCAGCAGATGATCAACGACCTCGGCTTGACCGGCGTTATCTTCACCGCGGACGCCATCCACTGTCAAAAAAACATTTGAAGCCGCCAAGGACACCGGGAATTTCCTTATCGCCCAGGTCAAGACCAACCAGCCCAGCCTCTACGACACCTTCGCCGCGCTCTGCGCCAGCACCCCAGCCGCCGACCGGGCCGAAACCACTGACAAGCACGCCCACGGCCGACAAGAGCATCGCCGGGTCGAGACCTTCGACATTCCCGTCGGAACACTCGCCCCCGACTGGGACAGCTTGATCGTCGCCGTCATTCGTGTCTCCAGGATGACTTGGCACAAGGACACCAAGTCGGGGCTCTGGCACAAGACCGAGGAAATCTCTCTCTATGCGGCCCAAACCCGCCTTTCAGCGGCTGAAGCCGCCGAGGCCATCCGAGGCCATTGGGGCATCGAGAATCGAAATCACCACGTCCGTGATGTCACCTTCCTCGAAGATCACAGCCGCATCCGAACCAAACCCGTCCACTTCGCCCGATTTCGCACCTTCGCCATCAACATCATGCGCGCCAACGGTACCGCCAACATCAGCCGAGAACTCTACATCAATGCCCTAAACCCGCTCCACGCGATGGGGTACAGGGTTGCATGAGGAGAACTGAACAGCCCTGCAAGGGTGCCGCCGTGCTCAGCCCTTTCAAGGGCATGTCGGTGCTGGCGCCCCGATGGCTACGCCACCCTTGAAATGCCTTGTGCGCGGCGGCGTTCCATG
>CAJAFJ010000097.1 GCA_903938955.1 uncultured beta proteobacterium
GGAAATTCCCTCGGTGCGTGGCAGATAGACCACCTCACAATGGGCCTTGAGTTCGTCAAAGCGACCACACCAGTCATCACCCATGCCAAAGACCGCAACCTGGTGACGCCGAATGTCGTCCACCTTTTGATCCCAATGCTGCTCGGGCAGCACAAGATCGACGCATTTCAGGTTACGCACAATCTCAATGCGATCTTCGAAACCGATGATGGTCCGCTTGCCCTTGACCTCGTTGAACTCATCGGTTGAGACACCGACGATTAACTCGTCCCCCAGGGCCTTCAGCCGGTTCAACAGACTGAGGTGCCCCACGTGGAACAGATCGAAGGTGCCATACGTCAGAATAACTTTTTTCATTTTTTTCGCCCGCCGCCAGAGACGGGCGCTCTCATTTGAATCACTCCCCGTAAACCGCCCAGGAACAATAAGGGCTCAAGGGGCTTCTTTTCAAGCGAAGATTATTCAGGCCCAGTACCTCATCCAATGCCCGGGTTTCGCCGGGGAAAAACTTGCAGTTAAGTTCATCAAAAGCCAGGACCGAACCCCGGGTCAAACGAGGAACAATTTTCTCAAGGACTTTCTTGGTCGGCTCATAGAGGTCCATGTCGAAGATGGCCAGTGAGATGATGGCATGCGGGTTTTGCGCCAGCCAGTCGTCAATCGTGACGCAGGCATCACCTTTGATGAGCTTGAATTTCTTGATGTGCGGCTGGGGTGCAAAAGACTCGATCAGTGTCAATATCTGATCCAGCGTTTCTTCATAACGATCGAGGGTCCCGAGATCACCGGCCTTGTAGCCAGGGCCGTCCTTTTCATGCACAGAAAGAAACCCTTCAAAAGTATCAAACCCGTTAATCACCCGGCTGTGATTAAAAGGCTCGTAAATACTTCGAAGATTTATTAACTGTGACAGCGTCGACCCCCATTGAACGCCGAATTCACAGACCTCACCCGGGACATCCACGATTTTTTTGTACAAATCATTCAGATACAGGATGCGCGACAACACGGTCACATTCTGGGTCACCAGGCTGTGTTTGTTCCAACCTTGTTCGCCAAATTCAGGCAGCAGACTTTGAGTTATTTCCCGCAATTTATTGAGAGAAGAAACATTATTTTCAGTACGAAAAGAAACCAAGTGTTTTTTATTTTCAGACATTAACTATTACTCCAGTTCATAAATACAAATACATTATTGAAATATTTACAGTAGTGCTTCCACCATATCCGGAGCAAAGACCGCAATACCCGTGCAGTCACTGACGTCCTTGCGCTCGGCAAAGGAGTCGTCAATGAAGATCGCATCCCGGTGATCAATGTAGGCCGACTTTTTTTCAGTTTTACCAAGATGAATCACCCGGTCGAACAAATCGGCTATACGGTGCTGGCGCAAGGTGAGCGCGGGTGAACCCGCATGCCGCGTCAGCAGGGTCAGTCCTTTCCCCTGCGAAATCGCCTGATGAAGGAAACCGATCAACTGGCTGTTGATACGTCCACCGACCAGCAAACAGTCGTCAAGGTCGACGAAAACGTGGCTGTACTGGAGCGCCAGCTTGTAACGGTTGTCCAGGGCCCGGTCGAGCTCGATGGGGTAGTGGTTGAGGGCGATGCTGATGTCCTGGTCAAAGGCATCAAACACGCTGAGCATGGCAAAGTTGACGCCACGGCAGCGGAACAATGCCGACGAGCCACCTAGGCGGGCGGCAACTTCCAGCAGTTTGGGATCCCCGCAGGCATCCTGCCTGACCTGATAAAACCACGCGCCACGCGGCTTCAACACCGCGTTGATGGCCTCGGCCCAGGTGCCGAACGCTTCCATAAAGTCGGCGCTGGGCGATGTATTGACGCTGATGCCATGGCTGATCCGGTTGCGACCCCGCGCCGCATGAAATCGCAAAACGCCGTGGCGGTCCGTGAAGCAATCCACCGTCCACTCCCGCCCCGGCAAGTACTCCAGCAGCAGCATTTTTTCCGCTGGCTGTCCCGTCAGAAAGACCTGTGCGGCTGCCATCGACGTGGCCCGCAGGCTATTGCGTGCGCCGTAGCCCCGATCTGGCTTGATAAAAATGGGGAAGTGCGCCACGTCCTGCAACGCGCCGTAACGTGCCGGCAAGGGCACGCGCCCGGTGAGCAGATCGTAAGTGGCGGTTTTGGAGGCGCAAATGGCGGTGGCCCGGGCATCACTGCCGATCACGCGACAACCCAGTTGGCCCGCCAGATTCTGCAGCGTTTCGGCCACGGCATCCATCGTCGGGTAGACCGCATCGATCCGATGCGCACGCAACACGCTGACCAGTTTTTCAGCAAAGTCAGCCTCATGGTGGTAGGGCAGGCCTGGCACGTAGTCGTCGTACACATAACGGCCGTGATCGTCCGTGCTTGAACCACCCACCAATTCAAAATGAGATGAATACCGCAGGGAGCGGTGAATTTCCAGACCAATTTCTGAACCGCACGGAAAGACAAGAATGCGTTTTTTCATTTCATTTGCACGGTTGGCCCAAAAACTTTGACGGGGCTGACGTCATTGTTCATCACGCACACTCAAGCAACTTCAGCCACGATGCGCACGATCTCTGCCACCCGCTCTGGCACCAGGTCGGGGTAAATCGGCAAGCACAGCACTTTTTCCGCCACCCGCGTGGCCACGGGCAGACAGTCCCGTGCCGCTGACGGCAAACCCCGGTACATCGAGAAATTTGAAATCAGGGGATAGAAATAACGCCGGGTGAAGATATTGTGATCGCGCAGCTTTTGGTAAAGCGCATCCCGGCTCATCGGGTAGTCGGACTCGACCAGGATCGGAAAATACGAGTAATTGGGCGATTGCTCACCGCTGGCGTTGCCACACTGAATGCCTGGCACGCCCTTGAGCAGGCGACGGTAGGTTTGGTCAATCTCGCGTCGTCGCGCCAGCACACCGTCCACGTACTTGAGCTGCAACAGGCCCAGCGCCGCGTTGAATTCACTCATCTTGCCGTTGATACCCGGCGCCACCACGGTGGTTTCATCGGCAAAACCAAAGTTTTTCAGGTGGTCAATGCGCTGTTTGGTCTTCGCATCCGGGCAAATAATGGCGCCGCCCTCGAAGGTGTTGAAAACCTTGGTCGCATGAAAGCTCAAGACCGACAAATCACCATGCCGCAGGATGCTGCCCCCGGCGTCCTGCACGCCAAAAGCATGCGCCGCGTCATAGATCACCTTGAGGTTGTAGTTGTCCGCAATTTTCTGGATCGCCTCGACATCGCACGGATGCCCGTAGCAGTGAACCGGCATGATGGCGGTGGTCTGGGGCGTGATGGCGGCCTCGATCTTGACGGGATCAAGATTGAAGGTGTTCGGGTCAATGTCCACAAACACCGGCTTGATCCCATTCCACAGCAGGGAATGCGACGTGGCCACAAAAGAATAAGGCGTCGTAATGACCTCCCCCGTGACCCGGAGCGCTTGCAGCGCGGTCACCAGGGCCATCGTGCCGTTGGCAAACAGGGCAATGTGCTCCACGCCCAAATAGTCGCACAAGGCCTTTTCCAGTTGCTGGTGAAACGGTCCGCCATTGGTGAGTATTTTTTTATCCCAGATTTGTTGCAAATAGGGGATGAACTCCTCCAGCGGCGGCAGGTACGGCTGGGTGACATAAATCGGTTCGTTGTGCATAGTCTGCTTATGAATCTTGGTAGGCAAATGCGCCCTTTACAAACTCTTCCGACACAAGTCTAGAGTCAATCTAGCGCGATCAAAGTAAAAATTGACACCTCTTTACCGGGCTTTATTGCCTGCTCGCACGGGCTGAAACAGAGCGCTTGTAAGAGTTTGCCTTACAAACACCCACCCAGGCACCGACAGCCCTAACAGGCAAATGCGGATTCAAGTTCCTGGCTGCCCCGTTCAGAATTGGACCCATGGTGAATAAGACAGCAATTGGCTGGTAATCACCCCCCAATTCAACGCATTGCCCGGAGCCCCCCATGAACGACGACCAACTGA
>CAJAFJ010000098.1 GCA_903938955.1 uncultured beta proteobacterium
GGTCCGTCATGATCGCGTTGCGCACCCGGCGCACCGGCGCCAGCGCCATCAGGCCTTTGGTGACACTGCGCGGAATGAATCCAAGCAGGGCGGCGTTGACAAAGAGATTCATTTTGGGCGCGTGCGCGGCACGGCTGAAGATGTCGAGTACATCGCCAACCCGGTATCCCACAGGATCGACCAGGTGGTAGCACTTCTTGTCAATACCCGCCTTGTGGCTGATGGCATCAAGCGCGTCCACCACAAAGTCGACCGGCACGATATTGATGCGCCCCCCCTCCAGTCCGATCGAGGGCAGCCACGGCGGCAGCAGTTGGCGCATGCGCTGGATGAGTTTGAAGAAGTAATAAGGCCCGTCGACCTTGTCCATCTCACCCGTGCGGCTGTCGCCCACCACCATCGCGGGGCGGTACACCGTCCACGGTGGCTTGCACTCCTGGCGCACGATTTTTTCGCTCTCGTGTTTGGTTCTGAAGTAGGGGTGCTCGTAGTGCTCGGCCTCAATGAACATGTCTTCGCGGAACACGCCTTCATACAAACCGGCCGAGGCAATGGAGCTCATCAAGTGAACGTGCCCGGCGTCGATGGCTTTGGCCAACTCGACCATGTTGCGGGTGCCGTCAATGTTGGCGGCGATCTGGCTGGCCTCGTCAGCCTTCAGGTCATAGACCGCCGCCAGATGGTAGATATGGTCAATCTGGCCTTTGAGGTTTTTGATGTCCTCAGTCGACAGCCCCAGCTTTTTGCGCGTGATGTCGCCAAACACTGGCAGGACGCGTGCAGCGCTCACGCCCCAGTATTGGCGCAGCGCCGCCACCTTGGCTTCGCTCTCTTGGCGAATCAGGAAGTGGACCACCGCGCCCTTGCGCGCCAGCAGTTGGCGGATCAGTCGCTTGCCAATAAACCCGGTGCCGCCGGTGACGAAATACTGCATAAGAAACCTCCTGTTGCTAATTGCATTCTTGCCCAGGTTGCCACGCTTTAGGAGGCCCTGCCTACACAGCGCCGGGTGCGCCCTATAAAGTACGACCTATGCAGGGTTCTGGATTTGTTCATTGACAAGTTACGGCCTGTAAATCATTTCTTTATCAGGAGGTCATCGTGGTCAAAAAATTGCAAAAAACATCGGCAAGCAAAAAAGACAGTGAGCCGCTGAAGGCGTCGGTCAAAGACTCTGCGCAGCAAATCTGGCAAGCCGGTTTGGGCGCCTTCACCAAAGCGCAACAAGAAGGCACCAAGGCCTTTGAAGCCTTGGTCAAGGAGGGCGTGGATTTTCAGCGCAAGACCCAATCTGCAGCGGAAGAAAAAATCACCGAAGCCACCCAAAAAATGACCGGCATGGCGGCGGACATTTCGTCCAAGGCCACCGGGCAGTGGGACAAGCTGGAAACCATCTTTGAAGACCGCGTGGCCAAAGCCCTGAACAAGCTGGGCGTGCCGTCCGCCAAAGACATCAACGCCCTGATTGCCCGCATCGACGAGTTGAACAAGAGTGTGCAAAAGCTCTCGACCAAGGGCGCCGCCCCCAACAAGGCGGCACCGAAAGCGGCACCGGCCAAAGCCACCAAGCCGGTGACCAAAGTCAAGGCAACACCGGTGGCCGCATCGGTGGTGGTGACCGAGGTCAAGCCAGCCGCCAAACGTGCCCCCGCGCGTAAAAAGGCCGTGACAGCGCCGGTTGCAACAGCCGCGATGGCGGAGTGATTCAACCCTGAATAGAAAAGGCGCATGGGCGCCTTTTTTTTGGTTTTTTCACCGCCACGTCTTGCTGCATCGCAACAATCCATTGTGACCAATCACCCTACACTTTGACTTTATGAAGCGTCCTACCTCACCTTCACCCCAAATTGCTTTGGCGTTGTCTGGCGGTGGGCCTTTGGGTGCGATTTATGAAATTGGGGCCTTGTGTGCGCTGCAAGAGTCTCTCAACGGCATCGACTTCACCCAGCTGCACCATTACGTGGGCGTGTCGGCCGGTAGCTTCATTGCGGCGGGCCTGGCCAATGGCATGACGCCGCGTGAGTTGTGTGCCTTGTTTATCGAAAACCGCAACGATGACCCGGCCGATGTGTTCGACCCCTCCTGGCTGCTATCGCCAGCTTATGGCGAGTTTGCGCGCCGCAGCCTCATGCTGCCCGGCGTGATGGCCGCCACCTTGTGGCAGCTCACGGCGGGCAAAAAATCATTCCTCCACGCCATGGAGTTGATGGGCTCCAGCCTGCCGACCGGGGTGTTTTCCAACGAGAAGATCGACACCGAGCTGGCGCGCCTGTTTTCGCGCCATGGCCGCACCAATGACTTTCGCCAGCTCAAGACCCAACTCACGCTGGTCGCCACCAACCTGGACAATGGAGAGACCGCGCCCTTTGGCCGCCCCGGCTGGGACCATGTGCCGATCTCCAAAGCGGTGCAAGCCAGCTCCGCCCTGCCCGGCCTGTTTCCCCCGGTGGAGATTGATGAGCATTACTACGTGGACGGCGCCCTGAAGAAAACCATGCACGCCTCGGTGGCGCTGGACGAAGGCATTGACCTGTTGCTGTGCGTGAACCCACTGGTGCCCTTTGATACCACCGCGCCCAAAGTGGCCGATGGCGTGCCCAGCGGCCTGCCGCCCGAAAAGCACCCCATCCCGCGGATTGTGGACGGCGGCTTGCCGGCGGTGCTGAGCCAGACCTTTCGCGCCATGATTCATTCGCGCCTGGTGTTGGGCATGACGCAATATGAGCGCACCTACCCCCAGACCGACATTATTTTGATCGAACCCGACCAGCGCGACCCCGAGCTGTACCTGGCCA
>CAJAFJ010000099.1 GCA_903938955.1 uncultured beta proteobacterium
CCCGCTGAGTTTTCAGCCCATTCCCTGCGCTGGTAAAATTGACGCCATCCACAGTCAGGCCCAGTCAGCGCCTGTGCCGTGAGTCAATTTTCAACCCCGTCAGCACCCCAATTCAGGCCATTAAAGTGACTCTGCATATCACCCAAATCGAGGGCGGCAGCGCTCTCAGCAGTTTTCGTATTCAACAACTGTTACCGCGCCTGCAAGCCGTTCACGACAAGATCAACGGCGTTGCTGCACGCTTCGTGCATTTGGTCACCTCAGACGCCGAGCCCACGCCCGCCCTCAAAGACCAGTTGGCTGCCTTGCTCACCTATGGCGATCCGTATGAAGGTTCTGTCGATGGCGCCCTGATCGTGGTCAGCCCGCGTTTTGGCACCGTGTCGCCCTGGGCCTCCAAGGCAACCGACATTGCCCATAACTGCGGCCTGGCTGTGCGCCGGGTCGAGCGGGTGATTGAATACCGCATCACCCTCAAGAGTGGCTTGCTCAGCAAACCGACGTTGTCAGAGGCGCAACTGGCACAGATTGGCGACCTGCTGCATGACCGCATGACCGAAAGCGTGATGTTCGACCGCGCTCGCACCTTGGGCCTGTTTACCGAGTTGCAGCCCGCGCCGATGGCCCATGTCGATGTGCTCGGTGGCGGCAAGTCGGCGCTGGAAACTGCCAACACCCAGTTTGGTTTGGCGCTGGCCGCTGATGAAATTGACTATTTGGTGCAGGCTTTCACGCAACTCAAACGCAACCCGACTGACGTGGAGTTGATGATGTTTGCGCAAGCCAACAGTGAGCATTGCCGCCACAAAATCTTCAACGCCCAGTTCACCATCGACGGCGTGGCGCAAGACCAGAGCATGTTCGGCATGATCCGCCACACGCACCAAACCAACTCGCAGCACATGCTGGTGGCGTACACCGACAACGCCTCGGTGATGGAGGGCGCGCAGGTCTAAAGATTCATCGCCAAATCAGCCGCAAGCGACCGTGGCATCAGCGCCAGCAGCTATGAAAAGCAAAGCGCCACCAACCACATTTTGATGAAGGTGGAAACCCACAACCACCCGACTGCGATCTCGCCCTTCCCCGGTGCTGCCACCGGTGCGGGCGGCGAGATTCGTGACGAAGGTGCCACCGGACGCGGCTCCAAACCTAAAGCTGGCTTGACCGGCTTTACGGTGTCCAGCATCAATTGGGGTCAGAACCCGATTAACGCGTCAGACACCATTAACTACGGCAAGCCGGGGCACATTGCCAGCCCGCTGGAGATCATGCTGGAGGGCCCGCTGGGCGGCGCGGCGTTCAACAACGAGTTTGGGCGTCCTAATTTGCTCGGTTACTTCCGCGAATACGAGCAGAGTTTGAACTACACGGTGGCGGATGCCGCTGGCGTGGCAACGGCCAAAGAAGAACAGCGCGGCTACCACAAGCCGATCATGATCGCCGGTGGTTTGGGCGTGATCGACTCCACCCAAACACACAAAATTGAATTTCCGGCGGGCAGCTTGTTGATTCAGTTGGGCGGCCCGGGTATGCGTATCGGCATGGGCGGCAGTGCCGCCAGTTCGATGGCGACCGGCGCCAACGCCGCTGAACTCGACTTTGATTCTGTTCAACGCGGCAACCCCGAGATCGAACGCCGGGCGCAAGAAGTCATCAACCACTGCTGGGTGCTCGGTAACGAGGGCG
>CAJAFJ010000100.1 GCA_903938955.1 uncultured beta proteobacterium
AGTAGCTGCTTGCGCATATTTCACGTGGTCTGGAGCCTGTTTTTCCTTAAGGCGTTTTGGAGAATATCAACTTCTGGAGGTGGTCGCAATTGGCGACCACCTCGGTTTTTATCCGTGCTTCAATACGCGGCACTCACGCATGCTTCAACTCTTGGCGAATGGTTTGGTTCATCGTTTTCTCCTTGAATGCAACGGGTAGACAAGGTCGTATCAAACCCAGTTTTCCACCCGCAGGCCCGGCACGCGTTCAAACTCGCGCACATTGTTGGTAACGAGGGTCAGGTCCAGCGCGAGAGCGTGGGCGGCGATTTGCTGATCCAGTGGGCCAATTGGCGTGCCCTGCTTCTCCAGATAGGCCCTTAATTCGCCATAGTGCTGTGCCGCCGTCTGGTCGTAGTCGAGGATCGTCAGCGGCGACAAAAACTTCTCCAGTGTGGTCTTGTTGCGGCTGGAACCACTCTTACAGACGCCCCAGTACAACTCGCTGGCGGTGATGGCTGAAATGCCCAGCCCATCAATTTCATGCGCCATGAAACACGCCAGCACAGCAGGTGGCCGGGCGTTAATGACGTAAATGCAGATGTTGGTGTCCAGCAAATAGCGAATGGGTGAGGAGGACGTTGACATGCTTTGGCTCAGTGCCTGGCGCCAGAAAACAGGGCGTCGCGCACATCGGTTTGGGTGGGTTGCGCCCGTTCCAGCACAAAGCCGGGCTCAAACTCTGCCACCGCGTCCAGCAGGTTCTGCATCGAGGCTTTAGGGCGGCTGCTCAACACCACGTCAGCGCCCACGCGCCGCACATACACTTCGGTGCCTTCAAAGCGGAATTCTTTGGGCAAACGCACCGCTTGGCTGCGCCCGTGTAAAAACAATTTGGCCCGAGCGGGCGTGTCGGCATTGGTTTTCATGGTCAGCTCCAATATGGTAGATACCAAATATATACCATATTAAGCAAAGGCTAGAATCTTGTTTGGCTTAAAGTTTGCCAAACGAATAGCCGCTGGCGACTTCAATGCCTTCAATGCGCTCAATCAGGCGCAACAGCGGTTTGAGTTCGCGGTAGCGTTCGCAGGTGCTGCGGATGTAGTGGATGAAGCGCGGCGTGTCCGCCAGGTACTGGGGCTTGCCGTCACGCAGGGTCAGGCGGGCAAAAATGCCGGCCACTTTCAGGTGGCGCTGCAAGCCCATCCATTCGACACCCCGGTAAAACTCGCCAAAGTCGTCGCCCACCGGCAGACTGGCCTTGCGCGCCTTGTCCCAGTAGCGGATGGTGATGTCGAGACAAAAGTCTTCGTCCCAGCTTAAAAATGCGTCGCGCATCAGGCTGGCAATGTCATAGGTGATCGGGCCGTAGACCGCGTCCTGGAAGTCCAGCACGCCCAGCGGCGTGGCTGCGTCTGTTGAACCCGCTGCCACAGGCGCCATCAAATTGCGCGGCATGAAGTCGCGGTGCACGTAGACGCTGGGCCAGGCCAGGTTGTGCTGGATGATGACCTTGAAGGCATCGTCGAACGTGCGGCGCATCGCATCGTCTACCACCACGCCCCGGTGCCGGGCCACATACCACTCGGGGAACAGTTCCAGCTCGCGGCGCAACAGCGCTTCGTCGTAGGCCGGCAACACGCCGGGGCTGGAGGCGAGTTGCCAGGCCAGCAAGGCATCCACCGCCTGCAGGTACAAGCCCTGGTTGGCGACGGCATCGTCCCGGTTGATGACCTGCATCATGGTTTGTGCACCGAGATCGCTCAGCAGCATGAAGCCACGGGCCTCGTCCCACGCCAGTACCTGGGGTGCATGGAGGCCGGCGGCGTGCATCAGTTGGGCGACTTTGGCAAACGGGCGGCAATCTTCTTTGTCCGGCGGCGCGTCCATGATGATGAAGCTGCTGTGCGCGCCATCGATCCGGAAGTAGCGCCGAAAGCTGGCATCGGCCGAGGCGCTGCGCAGGCTGTCCAGGCGCAGACCGTGGGCGGGGGCCAGCAGGCTCAGCCAGGTGTTGAAATCGGCTTCACGCAGCGCGTCGGACCAGACGGGGGCGCTGAAGGGGGTGGGTTCGGGGCGGTGGGCTTGGCTCATGGATAATCCATTCTACAAACCCTGACACCGGGGCCTCTTTCAACC
>CAJAFJ010000101.1 GCA_903938955.1 uncultured beta proteobacterium
AACAATTTCCGGAAATTGTCTAAGCAGAAAACTGCATAGACTAGACAAAAGTTACTCGAGCTCCTCTGCCTAGCCAAAAATTATAATATATTTCAAGAAGCTTCTTGAAATTTTAAAGAATTACAACCCCAAAGTAAATACGGGAAATCCAGAAGTGTTGCGAATTTTTTCTTTCCGTAACTCTTTAGGTTGAAGCCCTCTCGTGCGGTTGACGCTACACACTCCGATGCTTCGCTGCAGCGGCCTCACCGTCGTCAGAGTCCATGTAGCCACCCGGCCTCATTCCACTCCTGCAGCAAAGCGCGGGCTTCAACGCTGGCCTGCGCCAGGTCTTGGGGCTTGAGCGTGCGCTCATTCGACAAACGACGCATCAGCGTGGCGTCAAGCCCGGCGGCATTGAAACTTTCACCGTTGATGAAAATATGCTGCGCATCAAACATCATCTTGCTACGGCGATCCAGGCGCACCGAGCCGTCAGTGGGCGCTTCAGCCGTGTCAAAGGTTTCAAACCAGACATCCGGCTTGGGCTCGGTCATGTACTCACCCAACGCCCGACCCAGTGCCAAAGGGTCTTTCAGTGCATCCTGCAAGGCACTGCGCGCAAAGTCCAACAGCGCAGCCGGAATTTCACCAGGTTGTGCCGTTGCCACCTGCGTCGGGTCCCGGTAGACGTCTGAGCCCACGGTGTCCTCTGCATCTTCAGCCAGTCGTTGTAGCAGTTCGCGGGCCAATTCACCTCGGCTGGGCGACCTGAAACCGATGGAGTACGTCATGCACTCCCCCATCGCAATGCCGTCATGGGCATGCAGCAGCGGCAAATACAACATATCTCCCGGTTCCAGTACAAACTCTTCGTCGGGCTCAAAGTTCGCCAAAATTTTCAGGGGCACATCGGGTTGCAGCGTCAGGTCTTTTTGCGCGCCAATGCGCCAGCGCCTACGGCCCTGGGCCTGCAGCAAAAACACGTCATAACTGTCGAAGTGCGGCCCAACGCCGCCGCCATCGGTGGCGTAGCTGATCATCACGTCATCCAGCCGCGCATCCGGCACAAAGCGGAACTGGTTCATCAACGCGTGAACGGCATCGTCTTGCAGATCAACCCCTTGCACCAGCACCGTCCAACCCGGGCGCTTTAACGCCGGTAACTGGCGGCGCTCAAACGGCCCCTGCTTGAACTGCCACGCAGGCGTTTCGCCGGGTTTTTGAATCACCAGACGTGACTGGCCATCTTCGCGGTCCGCCAGCTCAAACAACGCAGCCCGATCCAGCAGCGGCTTGAAATCGGGAATGGCCTGACGCACCAGCAAGGGCTTTTTTTGCCAGTACTGCTTCATGAAGTCGTCAGGGCTTATTCCGCCCAACAGCGGCAGGGGTTGATTTACATCCATGTGGATCTCCGGTCAATTATCAAACTGCGACAATTCTAGGTATGAAAATCAATCAACAATGTGTGGTCGCTCTGACTTGGACGCTGGCCGATACCCTGGGTGAAGAACTTGATGTG
>CAJAFJ010000102.1 GCA_903938955.1 uncultured beta proteobacterium
ACCGGCTCGCTGCTGATTGAAACGCTTTTTTCGCTGGATGGCCTGGGGCTGCTGAGTTACGAGAGTGTGATTCGGCGTGACTACCCGGTGGTGCTGGGTACGCTGTATTTCTTTACGCTGATTGGCCTGGTGACCAAGCTGATTTCTGATCTCTGTTATGTCTGGGTGGATCCGCGTGTCAAATTTGATTGAAGCCCAACCCGACGTCGCCGAGACGGTGCGCCACGCCGTGATTGACGTGACACGCATGAGCGCGTCACCGACGCGCCGCGCCTGGTTGCGCTTTAAACGCAATCGCCTCGGTTATTGGAGTTTGATAGTCTTTGTAGTGCTGGTGGGGCTGAGCCTGATCGCTGAGGTGATCTCCAACGACCGCCCGCTGATCGTGCGTTACGAAGGTGCGACTTATTTCCCCATGCTCAAGGACTATTCCGAAAAAACCTTTGGCGGCGACTTTGACACCCCCACCGATTATCTGGACCCGTTCATCCGCGAGCGTCTGGATCAGCCCGGCAATTGGGCGGTGTTTGCGCCGAACCCCTACGGTCCCAAAACCTTGAATTATTTTGCCAAAGAGCCCAACCCATCCGGCCCCAGCCGTGACAACTGGCTGGGCACCGATGACCGGGGGCGCGACCTGCTGGCGCAACTCATTTATGGCTTCAGGGTCAGCGTGTTGTTTGCGCTGGCCTTGACGGCCACCGGCGTCATTCTTGGTGTCATCACCGGGGCGATTCAGGGCTTTTTTGGTGGCAAGACCGATCTGGCGTTTCAGCGTTTTATTGAAATTTGGAGTTCCATGCCCGAGTTGTACCTGCTCATCATCTTCAGCGCCGTCTTTGCGCCCAGCATGGCCTTGTTGCTAATTTTGCTGAGTCTGTTTGGCTGGATGGGCCTGAGCGACTATGTGCGGGCCGAATTTTTGCGTAACCGCCAACTCGACTACGTGCGTGCCGCGCGCGCGCTGGGCGTGAGCAACTGGCAGATCATCGTGCGCCACCTGCTGCCCAACAGTTTGACCCCGGTGGTGACCTTCTTGCCGTTTCGCATGAGCGGTGCCATTCTGGCACTGACCTCACTTGATTTTCTGGGCCTTGGTGTTCCACCCGGAACGCCGTCGCTGGGTGAGTTGCTGTCACAAGGCAAAAACAACATCGATGCCTGGTGGATTTCACTCGCTACGTTTTGCGTGCTGGTGGTGACCTTGCTGTTGTTGACTTTCATGGGCGATGCTTTGCGCGATGCGCTGGACCCGCGAAAGGCTGACAAATGACGGCACTCAAACCTGTCACCACCCCGTCAACCCCCGCGCCATTGCTGGACGTGCGCGGCCTGCGCATCTCATTTGCCGGCCAGGAAGTGGTTCACGGCATTGATTTCTCTATTGCGCCTGGAGAAAAGCTGGCCCTGGTGGGCGAGTCAGGCTCAGGCAAAACGGTCACTGCGCTGAGTTTGTTGCGCTTGGTGCAAAACGCCGAGTTGAGGGGCCAAGCCCTGTTCGGTCAGCGCGACCTGTTGTCATTGCCGGAGCGTGACATGCGCGGCTTGCGCGGGCAAGACATCGCCATGATTTTTCAGGAACCGATGACCGCGCTCAACCCGCTGTTTTCGGTGGGTGACCAAATTGCGGAAGTATTGGTCTTAAAGCAAGGTCTGGCGAGCAACCAGGCTGCGCTGGCGGCGATTGAACTGCTGGCAGAAACCGGCATTCCTGAACCTGAGCGGCGCGCCAAAGCCTATCCGCACCAGCTCAGTGGCGGGCAACGCCAGCGCGCCATGATCGCCATGGCGCTGGCCTGTCAACCCCAACTGCTGCTGGCCGACGAGCCCACCACGGCGCTGGACGTGAGCTTGCGGGGTCAAATACTGGATTTATTGGCCCATCTGCAGGCTAAAAATGGCATGGCCGTGCTGATGATCACACATGACCTCAACTTGGTGCGCCGCTTTGCGGACCGGGTCATCGTGATGGAAAACGGCCATATCGTGGAGCAGGGACTGGTCGCCGACGTGTTTTCGAGCCCCCAACACCATTACACCCAGCGTTTGATTGACAGCAAGCCGGTGCGTGATGTGTTCGAAATGGCGCCTGCGGTGAACCAAGCGCCGGTGATGCAGGCGCAAGGTTTGACGGTCTCTTACCCGGTGCCGCGATCCGGCTTTAAAGGCTGGTTTAAGCAGGGCGAGTTCGTGGCCGTGCAGAGCGTGGACTTCAAGTTCTTGCCCGGGCAAACCTTGGGCGTGATGGGTGAATCCGGCTCCGGTAAATCGACGCTAGCGCTGGCCGCGCTGGGTTTGCTGCCGTTTAAAGGCGAGCTGCAAGTGACAGGACAAACCTGGAACACCAGCACAGCAGGCAACAAAGCCATGCGGCGCGAAGTGCAGGTGGTTTTTCAAGACCCTTTCTCATCGCTGTCACCGCGTTTGACCGTGGAAGAGATTGTGGGCGAAGGGCTGACCGTTCATGAGCCAGAATTAAGTGCAGCAGCGCGGCGTGAACGCGTGGTGCAGGCCCTGCAGGAAGTTGGCTTGGGCGCAGGACTGGATGCACAACAGTTGCATGAGTTGATGCAGCGTTACCCGCATGAGTTTTCCGGTGGTCAGCGGCAACGTATTGCTATTGCGCGGGCCATCATCGTCAAGCCCCTGGTGCTGGTGTTGGACGAACCCACCAGCGCGCTGGACGTCACCATCCAGAAGCAGGTGCTGCAATTACTGCAGCGCTTTCAACGCGAGCGGGGCTTGAGTTATTTGCTGATCACGCACGATGTGGATGTGATTCGGGCCATGGCGCACCACGTTTTGGTGATGAAAGACGGGCACGTCGTCGAATCAGGCCCGGCGTCCACTGTTTTAAGTGCGCCCCAGCATGATTACACCCGCGCCTTGCTCGCAGCGGCAGGGTAAATACGGAGATTTAAGGATATAATCCAAAGCTCACGACCAAACGGGCGGGTATTTACCGCCCGTTTTTTTTGGTCGATTGTTTTTGCATTGCACTTAATACAACTAATCCGTGGCACTGAAAGATATTGTTGAACAAACCGTAGCCGGTCTCGGCTATGACCTCGTGGAAATCGAGCGCTCGGCTGCGGGCTTGCTGCGCATGACGATAGACCACCCTTGGACGCCGCCCGCAGAGGGTGTGGCGCCTGAGCAGTTTGTGACGGTAGAAGATTGCGAAAAAGTCACGCGCCAGTTGCTATTTGCACTGGAGGTTGACGGTATTG
>CAJAFJ010000103.1 GCA_903938955.1 uncultured beta proteobacterium
CGCAACAACGACTTTGGCAACCTCGCGGTGCTGAAGCAGGGCATTGACCGGGCGCACGAACTGGGCAACAAGTTCTTTCTGGTGTCCAATATTTTTCCGCACGACAACAAGATCAAGAGCTACGTGCAAAACATGGAACCCGTGATTGCGCTCAAGCCCGACGCCATGATCATGTCCGACCCCGGCCTGATCATGATGGTGCGCGAGACCTGGCCCGAGATGGAAATTCACCTCTCGGTGCAGGCCAACACCGTCAACTCGGCCGCCGTCAAGTTCTGGAAAAGTGTGGGCGTCAGCCGCGTGATTTTGTCGCGTGAACTCTCGCTCGACCAGGTGGCGCAAATCCGCCAGGAGTGCCCGGACACCGAGCTGGAAGTGTTTGTGCATGGCGCGCTGTGCATCGCCTATTCGGGCCGCTGCCTGCTGTCGGGCTACTTCAACCACCGCGACGCCAACCAGGGCAGCTGCACCAACTCCTGCCGCTGGGACTACAAAACCCAGCCCGGCGTGGTCGATGCGTCGGGCGATATTCTGACGCCGCAAGTCGCCGCCGAGCGTGAGCGTGGCAACGAACGCTCCGAGGTCTACATGATCGAGGAAGGCCAGCGCCCCGGCAGTTACATGCCGATTGAAGAGGACGAGCACGGCACCTACGTCATGAACTCGAAAGACCTGCGCGCCATTGAGCACGTCAAGCGTCTGGTCGAAATTGGCGTTGATTCGCTCAAGATTGAGGGCCGCACCAAGAGCCCGTATTACGCGGCGCGCACGGCGCAAAGCTACCGCCAAGCGATTGACGATGCCGTGGCGGGACGTGAGCTGGACCCGGCTTTGCTCGGTCAATTGGAAGGCCTGGCCAACCGGGGCTACACCTCCGGCTTCTTTCAGCGCCACACGCCCGAGTCCACGCAAAACTACCTGCGTGGCTACTCCGAGTCGGGCCGCAGCCTGTACGTGGGTGATGTGCTGTCGTTTGACGCGGCGCGGGGCCTGGCCGAGGTCAATGTCCGCAACAAGTTTGCCGTGGGCGACTGGCTGGAAATCATCCACCCCCAGGGCAACCAGGATGTGCAATTGGCCAGCATGGAAAACGCCGAGGCCGTGCCCATGACCGTGGCACCCGGCAGCGGCCATGTGGTGTGGTTGCCCTTGCCCGCCAGTGCGGTCGGGGCCTTTGTGGCGCGTTATGTGAGCGACAAGGAATTTGAAGGCACGCCCAACGAGGTCATGGCCTGAAGGCCTGAGCGGGATTCGCCATGGCTGAACCCGCCGCCCTGATGCTGCTGAAAGTCAACGAGGACGAGGTCGAGATATCGGCCATCCGGGCGCAAGGGGCGGGTGGGCAAAACGTCAACAAGGTGTCCAGCGCGATCCATTTGCGCTTTGACATCCCCGCCTCATTGCTACCCGAGGATGTGAAGGAGCGCCTGCTGGCGCTGCACGACAGCCGCATTACCAAGGACGGCGTGCTGGTCATCAAGGCGCAGCAGCACCGCACGCAGGAGTCGAATAAATACGACGCCTTGGTGCGCCTGCATGAACTGGTCAACAGCGTGGCGCGGCCGCCCAAAACCCGGCGAGCCACCCAACCCAGTTACGGCTCAAAGCAGCGCGCCCGCGCCTCAAAAAGCCAGCGCTCCGAGACCAAAGCCCTGCGCGGCAAGGTGAACGAGTAGGCAAGGGTTCGGGCAGTTGCAGTCGCTGAGCCTCAGTGGACATTTTTGAGCGTTACTTGACCGTGTTGTGAGATTTAACAAATACCACCCAGGCCGGTTATGGATGATGGGCCTGTTTTGTACTCAGTCCATTTGATGGAGGTCGCCATGCGTATTTCGTCTCTTTATCCCCTCTTCGGTGCCGTGCTGCTGGCCTGTTCGCAGGTCAGTCTGGCAGAAAATGCCGCCGTCAACATTACCGCCCCCGCAGACGGTGCCCAGCTGGATGCCATGGCCCAGCATCAGATCGTCTATGACGTCATGCCCGGCCCCACGGGCGACCATACCCACTTGTACGTGGACAACAAGGAGGTTGCCGTGTTGCGCCAGCTCAAGGGGAGCTACGCCTTGGCTGCCCTGGCCCCCGGTCAGCACGCCATCTGCATCAAGGTCGTGAACAAGGGGCATACCCCCATTGGCGTGGAACAGTGCGTCAAGGTCAGCGTGAAATAGCCCCCATGAATCTGCAAAACCTGAGCTATGCCGCCATTCAGGTCGTGCACAACTTTGGCGCTGTGGCCGTGGTGGGCAGTGCTATTTGTGCCTTGTGGGCGGGGTCCGGGCTCGCCTGGATGCGCCAACCGCTGGCGTGGGTCGCGCTACTGGGGTGGGCCGCGCAAGCGGCCAGCGGCGCTGGTTTGGGTGCGGTGAGCTGGTTGTACTACGGGCGTTTCCCGGACATTCATGGCATCGCGCTGGCGGCGCTACTGATCAAAATCACCTGCGCTGCTGCGGGGTTTCTACTGGCTGCTGCGTTTATTTACCGGGGCACCGGCTGGCGCGAGCGGGCCCAGCAAACGACGTGGCGTGTGCTGGTTGCGCTGGCTGCAACGGCCCTGACGGCGGCCGCATTTCTGCGCTGGTTTGCCTGAGCGCAAGGAGTCCGTCATGGATGCCAAACGGATTCTTCTGATTCAGGGGCACCCGGATGCGCTCACCCGCCATTTTGGCCATGCGCTGGAAGACGCTTACGCGCAGGGCGCCGAGTCGGCGGGGCATGAGGTGCGCCGGGTGCCGGTGGCACAACTCGATTTTCCGTTGCTGCACAGTGCGCTGGCCTGGGAGACCGGCACCTTGCCCGCCTCACTGGCTCAGGCGCAGGCTGATATGGCGTGGGCGCAGCACTTGGTGCTGTTTTACCCGCTATGGTTGGGCGACATGCCCGCTTTGCTCAAAGGCTTTCTGGAGCAGGTGGCGCGGCCCGGCTTTGCGTTCAAGGCCGGTGGCGACAACCCGTTTTCCCATAAAGGGCTCACCGGCCGCTCGGCCCGTGTGGTGGTCACCATGGGCATGCCCGCGCTGCTGTACCGCTGGTACTTTCGAGCCCACAGTGTCAAGTCGCTGGAGCGCAACATCCTGGGGTTTGTAGGCATTTCTCCCGTGATGGAGACATTGATTGGTTCGGTGGACAAGCTCAAGGCGGACGCTTTTTCAAAGTGGCAGGCCAAGCTGCACAAGCTGGGCTCCGCCGCGCACTAACCGTTCAACCCTTGGGGTCTGCTTTAAGGGCTTCGGCCCACAGCCGCTTGGGCACATGCGTGGTCAGCTTGGTGATCACCAGGTCCACAAAATCCGCATGCACTTCATGCCCGATGAACGGCACGACCTCGGCGGTGATGTCGGCGCCCAAATCACGCAAATGGGTGGCCGCTTCCAGCGTGTGGATGTAAGGGATGACGGTGTCCACCTTGCCGTGCAGGAAGTGAATCGTGGTCTCGCTCGGCGCAGTCTCCGGTAGGGTCGCAAACCGCCCGCTGATGGCAAATACCCGCGAGGCAATGGGCGTGTCGCGCTTGGTCGATTCAAGCGCCATGATGGCGCCTTGCGAAAAGCCCATCAAGGCGGTGGCGGACGCGTCCACCCCCGCCACCTGCTGCCAATGGGCCACGCAGGCCTCGAAGGCCGGCATGGCTTGCGCGATGCGGGTGGCGCGATTTTCTTCCGTGATGCCAATCACCGAAAACCATTGAAACCCGCTGGAAATATCGCTGGGCTGGTAGGCCGCGACCGAGACGATCATGGCCAGGGGAAATTCTTCGGCCAGCCGTTCGCCCAAGGGACGCATCGACTGTGCATCGGCGCCCACGCCGTGGAAAAGCAGAATCAGCTGCGCGGCGGGCAAGGCGGGTTGTTGAATCACATGGGCGTTTTGAGTCATAGAAATCTGCCTGAGTTGGTTATGAGGGGACAATACAGCCCGTTTCCAATTTTCGACGACGTTTGCTTCGGCAAGCTGGGCGCAGAGTTTGGTTGAGCACGTTATATCGGTAAAAGGAATAGAGAAAATGGCAATCCAATGGTTCCCGGGTCATATGCATTTGACCAAAAAAGCCATCGGCGACCGCATCAAGAACATCGACGTGGTGATCGAGCTGCTCGACGCCCGCCTGCCGGGGTCGAGTGCCAACCCGATGCTGGCCGAACTCACCGCCGGCAAACCGGCCCTCAAAGTGCTGAACAAGCAGGATTTGGCCGACCCGGCCCGCACGGTGCAATGGCTGGCGCACTACAACGCCATGCCCGGCACGCGTGCCATTGGGCTGGACGCCAGCATGACCACGCCCGCCAAAGCGCTGGCCAAGGCTTGTTTTGAGCTGGCGCCGCACCGGGGCGGCAACGTCAAGCCGATGCGGGTGCTGATTTGCGGCATTCCCAACGTTGGCAAGTCCACGCTCATCAACACCCTGACCGGCAAACGCGCCACCAAAACCGGCGACGAGGCGGGCATCACCAAGATCGAGCAGCGCATCTCGCTGGCTGACGACTTTTATTTGTACGACACGCCGGGCGTGCTGTGGCCGCGCATCATCGTTGCCAAGAGTGGCTACAACCTGGCGGCCAGCGGCGCCATTGGCCGCAACGCGTTCAACGAAGAAGAGGTGGCGCTGGAACTGCTCGACTACCTGAAAACCCATTATCCGCAAGCACTGACCTCACGTTACAAGCTAACCCAGGTTGAGGCGCTTACTGAC
>CAJAFJ010000104.1 GCA_903938955.1 uncultured beta proteobacterium
CGTGGCCGTTACGTCAGTGCACCCGCCATCACCGAATTCCCCAACGCCGAACACCTCAATGAGCTGATGATCGTTGGCCCCATTACCGTGCGCAGTGCCTGTAGCCATCACTTTTGCCCGGTCATCGGCCAGATCTGGATTGGTGTGCTGCCCAATGAGCACACCAATGTGATTGGCTTGTCCAAGTACGCTCGTCTGGCTGAGTGGGTCATGGGCCGTCCGCAAATTCAGGAAGAGGCGGTGGTGCAATTGGCTGACCTGATTCAACAAAAAACCCAACCCGACGGCTTGGCCATCGTGATGGAGGCCACCCACTTTTGCATGGGCTGGCGCGGCGTGAAGGACATGGACAGCAAGATGATCAATTCGGTCATGCGCGGCAGTTTTCTTAAAGACTCCAATTTGCGCCGTGAATTTCTGGCACTTATCCCCCGGAAAGGCTGATCATGTTGGTTCGTTTGCTTTATGCCAGTCGCGCCGTCGACACCAGCCCCGAGGCCATTGAGGCGATCTTGACGCAGTCGCGCCACCATAACCCGGAGTGCGGCATCACCGGCATTCTTTGCTATGGCGGCGGTATCTTTCTGCAAGCCCTGGAAGGTGGCCGCATGGCCGTGAGCGAGTTGTTCGGTCACATCCAGCGCGACCCGCGCCATAAAGATGTGGTGCTCTTGCACTACGAAGAAATTTCCGCGCGCCGCTTTGCCGGCTGGACCATGGGACAAGTCAACATGTCCAAGATCAATACCTCGATCTTGCTCAAGTACGCTGAAAAAGCGGAGCTGGACCCGTATTCGGTGTCGGGCAATGTGTCGCTGGCATTACTGGAAGAGTTGATGGCGACCGCTTGCATCATCGGTCGTTCTTGAGGGCATGACCCGTTCGGTAGTGCCGGTCAATTCTTTGACCGCGGCCAGCGTCGTACCGGCAACGACCTTGGTCGGATGTGATTTTTCAAGCCGCCCCACACGTAAAAAACCAATTGTTTTAGCGCTCGGTTCGCTGCGTGATGGCCGCGTTCTGCTCTCAAAACTGGAGCGACTTGAATCTCTGGATGCATTTGCCCAGTGGTTGCAAAAGCCGCACGCCTGGGTGGGCGCCTTCGATTTGCCGTTCGGATTGCCACGTGAACTTGTGGCGTCCTTGGGCTGGCCACTTCAATGGGAAGCCTGCATCCATCATTACGCCGGTCTGAGTCGTACTGATATCAGGAGCGTTTTTGCGGCTTTTTGCAACGCGCGTCCTGTCGGGGGCAAGTTTGCCCATCGGGCGACTGATATTCCGGCAGGATCGAGCCCTTCCATGAAATGGGTGAATCCACCGGTGGCGTATATGTTGCACGCCGGTGTGCCCTTGTTGTTGGCCGCAGGCGTGCAGTTGCCGGGGCTTCATCTGAGCGCATCACCATTAGGTGCGGCGGATGCCGTGCAGCGGGTGGCGCTTGAGGGCTATCCCGGTTTACTGGCGCGCGAAGTGCTGGCCCGGCGCAGTTACAAAAGTGACGACAAAACACGCCAGACGCCTGAACGCCTGATTGCCCGCAAGGACCTGATCACCGCCCTGGAACATGGACAGACCCGACTGGGCTTGCGCCTCAAATTGACACATGCGCAGCGCGATCTGTTGGTGCATGACGCCAGCGGTGACTCGCTCGACGCGGTGTTGTGCCTGGTCCAGGCGGCTTGGGCACAAACCCGGCATGCACAAGGCGCCAAACACTATGGATTGCCCGAGCACATGGACCCGCTCGAAGGCTGGATCGTCACCGCCTGAGCAGGTCTGCAGGGCCGGGACGTTTTAACTGACCCGGTGGATGATGGCGTCTTCCAGTTTGCCCGCCAACTGGGAAATCGCCATGGACGCCGGGCAGCCGGGCGTCGATAACATCAGCAACTGGCGTCGCATCACGGCTTGGCGAACCGACGGATCAGAAGGGATATCTCCCATGTGAATCAAGCGCAGGGGGCGACCCGGCTCGGTCTTGACGAAACGGTCCAGCACTTGCTGCAGCTGGGTTGTGATGGCGCGACCATCGCCCATGCGGGCGGTCTGGTTGATGACCATGCGGATGTTTTGCCGTTTTTGCTGTGCGGCCAGTACTTTGATAGTGGCGTAGGCATCCGTCAATGAAGTGGGCTCGGGGGTGGCAACCACCAGCACCTCGGAGGCCAGCGATACCGCAAACAGCACCACATCAGAAATACCAGCACCGGTATCCAGCAACACAATGTCGTAATGCGGGATCAGTCCGCCCATGATGCGCAGAAAGTCATCGCGCACTTCGGGTGTCAGGCGGGAATATTCCACCATGCCCGAGCCCGCCAGCAAGACGGAGAAACCGCCCGGGGCCCGCACGATGGCTTCTTCGAGTTTGGCTTTGCCGGTGAACACATCATGCAGCGTGACCTTGGGGTAGAGGTTCAGCACCACGTCAAGGTTGGCCAGACCGAGGTCGGCATCCAGCACCAGCACACGGTGTCCGCGTTTGGCCAGAGCCGCCGCCAGATTGGCGGACACAAAAGTTTTACCCACCCCGCCTTTGCCGCTGGTCACCGCCAGCACCTTACCGAGGGGTTTAAGCGGCACCACAACCGGTGCCACATTGTCTTGTGGAGGATTCAGGACATCGCTCATGTTCAGTTCACCCTATTCATTGCGCTGCCTTCCGAGGCGCCCAAGGCGTCTGCGGCATAGCTTTCTATCCAGGCGGGGTCACCCATCGATAAAGGACCAAACAACATACTTTTCTCTTCTGCACTCACGGCGATCACTTGTTGTTCATCAATAAAAACACGGTTGCGTCCTTCGGACTTGGCCCGGTAAAGTTGAATGTCGGCACGATCCGTCCACAACGAGGTGGTGGAGCGAACCCATTCAGGGGCGTAAGCACCGCCAATGCTGACCGTCACTTGGACCGTGAGCAGGGGCGAAATGTTGATCAAGAGATCTCCGATGGTTTTACGGATACGCTCAGCGACGATGTGCCCAAACGAGACCGGGCAGTTGGGCAATATGGCAGCGAACTCTTCGCCGCCGTAGCGTGCCACGGTGTCCATGGGGCGAACGCAGGCCGCCAGGCACTTGGCAATGACTTGCAGGACCACGTCGCCAGCCAGGTGACCGTAGGTGTCGTTCACGTTTTTGAAATGGTCAATGTCCATCATCAGCAACAGCGCAGATTCGCCGGAGCGCGCCACTGAATCAATCTCACGACTCAGTACATTGCGAAAGTGACGTCGGTTGGCCAACCCCGTCAGTGGGTCTTTGAGAGACAACTCGCACAGGTTGTCAATGATGCTTTGCACATAGACGGTGGAGGAGTCTTCGGGTTCGGGCAGGCTGCTTGACGGATCATGTTCCAGCAAGGCACGCGCGTCGTCCAAGCGCAATTCTTGCAGATGTATCACAGAAGATGCATTCATAGAAACCACAAAGTACCTGGAAATTTGACGTTTTGAGTCTAACAGGAACGATTTTGCAACTGGGTGGAAAATCCAGGGTTTTACCCTGTACTAAACGCCTTTGCGCATGATGCCTAAATTATCCCTGCTGGCCGTTATTCTGTTGGTGAATCCGGTCCATGCCGCTCGGGCCTATGTCGCCACCGTCTCGTATGTCTCTGATGGCGACACGCTTTGGGTGCAGCCCGCGTCGGGCGGTCCAGCCCGGAAATTGCGCATTGAAGGTATTGATGCGCCCGAGATTTGCCAGGCTGGTGGCGAAGACGCGAAAGCCATGTTGCGGCAACAGGCGCTGCATCAACGTGTGGAGGTCACCGTCAAGCGCAAAGATGTTTATGGTCGGGACATGGCACGCGTGCGGCTCATGGGTCAGGATGTGGGGGCTCAGATGGTTCTGTCAGGCTATGCCTGGTCTTATCGGTGGCATCGCAGTCTCGGGCCTTATGCGCCTGAGGAGTCGGCGGCCAGGGCGGCCCGGCGTGGTGTGTTTGCCGCCGGTCAGGCCGAGCAGCCCGGTGATTTTCGCAAGCGTCATGGCTCGTGCTATGACAAAACGTGGTGAATTCGCCGCGTCATTCCATTTCCAGATCAATACGATATGTTGTTGCTTCGCCTTGCCGTGCTAAAGCACTGTCTACGGCTTCGCGCCTAATCTCCTATTGATCTGAAAACGGAATCAGTGACGGGCGCCGCAGACAGCGCAACTCGCTTGGCGACCAATCCGCACTTCGGTGAACTCCATGGCGCGGCCATCCAGCATCAGCAGGCGCCCCGTCAGCGGTCGGCCCGCACCGCTGAGTAACTTGAGCGCTTCGGCGGCCTGCATTGAGCCGATGATGCCGATCAGGGGGGCGAAAACGCCCATGGTGGCGCAGCGCGTTTCTTCAAACGTGGCGTCAGGTGGAAAGACGCAGGCGTAGCAGGGTGACGCCACATCGCGCGGGTCATAGACGCAGACTTGACCATCAAAACGGATGGCCGCGCCCGACACCAGTGGTTTGCCGTGTTTGACGCAGGCGGCGTTGATGGCGTGACGGGTAGAGAAGTTGTCGCAGCAGTCCAGCACCACATCGGCCTGGGCCACCAGCGTATCAAGCAGCGCGGCATCCGCCCGCGCCACCACCGGGGTGACTTTGACGCCCGGGTTGATGGCGGCAATGGATGTTTGCGCTGACACGGCCTTGGCCTGACCTACCCGTGCCATGTCATGGATGATTTGGCGCTGCAAATTGGTCATGTCCACGGTGTCGTTGTCGACCACGGTGATGTGACCCACACCCGCAGAACTCAGGTACAGCGCGACGGGGGAGCCCAAGCCACCGGCCCCGATGATCAGTGCATGGCTACCCAGAATCTTGTCCTGACCTTCAATCCCGATTTCGTTCAGCAAGACGTGGCGTGAGTAACGCAGGAGCTCATCATCCGTCATGAGCTTTTAGTCTTCTTTTTTTTCTTCTGGGCGCTCCACCATGGTCTTGCTGATCATGACGGGCTGACCTTTGAGCTGTTTGATCGCCTGCAGCAACTGGAAGTCTTTGTCCGAGCCATATTCGGGCATTTTGCGATCCGCCGCGGGCTTCTTGAGTTCTTCTTCCAGTTTTTTGCGCGCTTCTTCACGCGCTTTCTCCCGGACATCGTCTTTTTTCTCTTCGCCCTGGCCGCTGCCCAGGTGTTTTTCCAGGTCGGCTTCACGTGTGCGCAGCGCGGCAAACAGGTTGCCTTCTTCGGTTTCGTCCACCATCACATCGGGCACGATGCCTTTGGCCTGAATCGACTTGCCGCTGGGCGTGTAGTACCGGCTGGTGGTGAGCTTCAGGGCCGCCGTCGGGCAGTTGTCCATGCGGAAAGACGGGTCAAGGCAGACGGCGGTTTGTACCGAGCCTTTGCCGAAAGTCTGGTTACCGAGC
>CAJAFJ010000105.1 GCA_903938955.1 uncultured beta proteobacterium
AGAACGGCCATCCGGGGTTTTGTCTTGCCAATGGTCGTCTGGATTTAACGTCTTTCACAACGAAAAAAGCCGACTCACGTCGGCTTTTTTGCATTTAGCGAAGGCTGATTATTTGAGGTGCTTGCCGATCAGGCCAGCCATCTCGAACATCGACACTTGCATTTTGCCGAACACTTCTTTGAGCTTGGCATCGGCATTGATCATGCGCTTGTTGACGGCGTCTTGCAGCTTGTGCTTCTTGATGTAAACCCACAATTGCTTCACGACTTCAGTGCGAGCCAGTGGGGTTGCGCCGACGACAGCAGCCAGAGCGGCGCTGGGGGTCAGGGCTTTCATGAACGCGGCATTGGCAACGCGTTTTTTGGCCGGTGCTTTTGGTGCTGCGACTTTTTTCGCTGGCGCGGCGGCTTTGGCTGCAACAACTTTTTTGGCCGCTACGGTTTTGGCGGGTGCTACTTTTTTAGCAGGAGCCGCGCTCTTGACCGGTGCTGCTTTTTTTGCAGGAGCGGCTTTTTTCGCCGGAGCTTTCGATGCAGTTGCCATGATTTATTGTCCTTCTGGAAGTTGATTAATCACCAGAGAGAAACACCTTCTTCACTGGCAAAGCGATGCTACTGGAGAAATTGCGTGTTTCCAAGCGGGAAATCGTTTATTTCATTGGGAAACCGTCTTTTTTGCAGGCAAATGTCGCCTGGCGTGAGGTTTTACAATTTTGCCAACCAAAGGAGACTTCAACATGACCCCCGTATTTGCAACTTGTGATTTGTGCGATGCCCAAAAAAATGACACCAGCGGCGACTTTCGCGTCTTGCCGCCCGTGTTCAAAGACTTTGGCGCCGTGCGTAAATTCTCTGGTCCCGTCGTGACCGTCAAGTGTTTTGAAGACAACACGCTTGTTAAAGCAGCCGTCGATTCTGTGGGCTTTGTCGAAACGCCTGCCGGGCGTATTGGCAAAGTGCTGGTGGTTGACGGCGGCGCTTCTTTGCGCCGGGCCTTGTTGGGCGGCAACCTGGGCGCTGCAGCGGCTAAAAATGGCTGGGCCGGCGTGGTGATTGACGGCTGTGTGCGCGATGTCGCTGAACTGGGCGCGCTCAATGTGGGTATTCGCGCCCTCGCAAGCCTGCCGCTGCCGACTGAAAAACGCCAGGAAGGTCAGAAGGACGTTGCGGTCCAGCTTCAGGGCGTCTGGGTGCGCCCAGGCGACTGGCTGTATGCCGATGAAGACGGCATCGTGGTCAGCGCCCAGTCCCTTATTTAGGCGCGTTGCGGGGTGCGGGCGGGCAGGGTGGCCAGCACCACGCCGGCCAGGCAAATGGCAAAAGCCAGCAGTTGCAGGCCTTGCAGTGTTTCGCCGAGTACGCCCACGCCCACCGCCGCCGCCGAGATCGGCAACATCACGGTGAACACCCCGGCGCGTGCGGCGGGCACGGTTTTCAGGCCCGTCATCCAGAGCCATACGGTCCATACACTGGCAGCCAGCGCATAAAAAATCAGCAGCAGCCAAGTGCTCGATGTGACCGCTGCGAAGTTGAACCCCCAGGCGGCGTACAGCCCCAGCGGCGTCATCAGCACAAAACCCCACAGGTTGATCAGCCCGGTGATGCGTTTGGGTGACAGCGTGCCGGTGAGCTTTTTGCCAATCACAGCATAAGCGGCCTCGCACAACACGGCACCCAATACCAGCAGGTTGCCCCAGAAGGCGTTGGCAGGCGTCACATCGGTCGCTTGCCCCGCTGCCGAAAGCGTGGGGTGCGCCGATTTTGAGAGCGAAAACAAGGCGATGCCAAACGCCGCGCAGGCAATGGCGGCCCATACCCGCAGCCCGATCCGCTCACGCAAAAAGAACCAGCTCATCAGCGCCACC
>CAJAFJ010000106.1 GCA_903938955.1 uncultured beta proteobacterium
CGGTGAACAGGTCGTCACGGGCAAAGCCTTGCACCACCTTGCCCGAGTCCGGCGCAATCGCGACCGGGTTGCTGTTGTAAACGATGAGCGCCTCAATGGCTGGGCCAAACCCGGCGCTGGCCGGGCGCAACAGGTCGTCGCCAATGGTGCTCATGTTGATGGTGCGCGGGGTTTTACCGGCAAGCAGATCGGGGCGTTGCAGCGCGGCTTTATTCACCGGATAGGCGCTCGAACTCGACAGCAGCACGCCACCCGCCCGATGCCGCCAGGCACCGATGAGCGCGGGCAGGGATGCCACCAACCGCACGGCATTGCCGCCGCCATGCACACGCTGAACACCATAGTTCATGCGAATCGCCGCTGGCGCATGGCTGGCCACGCTGGCGCCGTAGTCTTTGGCCAGGCTGCGAATCTGCGCCGGCAGCACGCCACACACCTGCGCGGCCCGCTCCGGCGACCACTGCAGGGCGCGTTCCTTGAGCAAGTCCCAGCCCACGGTGTGCTGCGCCAGGTAGTCGTGGTCCAGCCAGTCGTTCACGATCAGCTCGTGCATCAACGCCAGCGCCAGCGCGCCGTCGGTGCCGGGCAGCAGCGCGATATGTTCGTGGCATTTGTCGGCAGTCTCGCTGCGGCGCGGGTCGATGCAGATCAACTTGGCGCCGTTGCGCTTGGCGATCTGGGCGTAGCGCCAAAAGTGCAGGTTGCTGGTGATGGAGTTGCTGCCCCAGATCAGAATCAATTTGGATTCGGCAAAAAACTCCACCCGCATGCCCACCTTGCCGCCCAGCGTCTGGGTGATGCCCTCGCCCCCGGCGGCCGCGCAGATGGTGCGGTCCAGCAGGGAGGCGCCCAACTGGTGAAAGAAACGCGCAGATAGACTGTCGCCCTGCACCAGCCCCATCGTGCCCGCGTAGCTGTAAGGCAGGATGGCTTGCGCAGCCTCCGGCCCGCGGCTGGCAATGGTTTTGAGTCGCCCGGCAATGTCCTGCAAGGCAGCGTCCCAAGTCACGCGCTCGAACTGGCCTGCGCCTTTGGGGCCGACCCGCTTCATCGGGAACAAGAGGCGCTCCGGGTGGTAAGTGCGCTCGGGGTAGCGCGAGACCTTGGTACACAAGGCGCCATCGGTGTGCGGATGCGCCGGGTTGCCCTGCACCTTGATGGCAATGCCGCCCGCCACCGTGGTCAGCATCGAGCAGGTGTCCGGGCAATCGTGCGGGCAGGCGCCCCGCACTTGGGTGGAGGGAGCGTCAGTCGAGGGAGTCAATGTGGCGTTCATGGGCGTGAGTGAGTAATTGCCTGCATTTTGGCGCAATACAGCGGGCGCGATGCGGATACTCAACATCGGCAGCATCAGGGTTGACGGCTTGGTTATAGACTGGAGCCACAGGAGCATTTATGAAAATTATTGATTCCATCGCCGCGCAAGCCGCCGACATGGCCACCCTGCGACGCGACCTACATGCCCACCCGGAGCTGTGCTTCAAGGAAGTTCGCACCGCCGATGTGGTGGCGCAAAAGCTGACCGAGTGGGGCATTCCCGTTCACCGTGGCCTGGGCACCACCGGCGTGGTCGGCATCCTCAAGCAGGGCATGTCGACCCGCGCCATGGGCCTGCGCGCCGACATGGACGCGCTGCCGATGCAGGAGTTCAACACCTTCGGCCACGCCAGTGTGCACCCCGGCAAGATGCACGCCTGCGGCCATGACGGCCACACCGCCATGCTGTTGGCTGCGGCCCAACATCTGGCGAAGAACCGCGATTTTGACGGCACGGTGTATTTGATTTTTCAACCGGCCGAAGAAGGCGGCGGCGGTGCGCGCGAGATGATCAAGGACGGTCTGTTTGAGCAGTTCCCGATGGACGCGGTGTTTGGCATGCACAACTGGCCGGGCGCCGAGGTCGGCCAGTTTGCGGCCAGCCCGGGGCCGGTGATGGCGTCGAGCAACGAGTTCAAGATCACGATCCACGGCAAGGGCGGCCACGCCGCCATGCCGCACAACGCGCTGGACCCGGTGCCAGTGGCGTGCCAGCTGGTGCAGGCGTTTCAGACCATCATCAGTCGCAACAAGAAGCCGATTGATGCGGGCGTGATCTCGGTCACCATGATCCACACCGGCGAAGCGACCAACGTCATCCCCGACAGTTGCGAGTTGCAAGGCACCGTGCGTACCTTCAGCCTTGAGGTGCTGGACATGATCGAGCAGCGCATGCGCCACATGGCCGAGCACACCTGCGCCGCATCGGGCATGACGTGCGAGTTTGAGTTCTCCCGCAACTACCCGCCGACCATCAACAGCGCTGCAGAGGCCGAGTTTGCACGCCAGGTGATGGCGGGCATCGTCGGCGCCGACAACGTGCAGACGCAGGAGCCCACCATGGGCGCGGAAGACTTCTCCTTCATGCTGATGGAAAAACCCGGCTGCTACTGCTTTATCTCGAATGGCGATGGCGCCCACCGCGAAATGGGCCACGGCGGCGGTCCGTGCATGCTGCACAACCCAAGTTACGACTTCAACGACGCCTTGATTCCGCTGGGTGCCACTTACTGGGTACGGCTGGTGGAGGCGTGGCTGAAAGCAGCCGCTTGAGTCGAATCAGACGTCGAGCACATCCGCAAACAACTGGGCGGCACTCACCTCCAGCGCCACGCTGGCCAGCGCCACCGACTCGCCCCGGGCAAAGGGGTGCAGCACCCACAACCCATCGGGGCCTTTGCGATAAACGTCGGTGCTGCGCGTGTCCAAGTCAATCAGCACGTATTCCTCCAGACTTCCCAGACTGCGGTAATGGCTGAATTTCAGCCCCCGGTCATAGGCGGCGGTGCTGGACGAGAGCACTTCGATGATCAGTTTGGGTTCGGTCTTGACCTGGGGACTGGCCTGGTCGAGCGCACTGCATGTCACCAGCACGTCAGGATAAAAGTAGCTGTTGGCGGCGGCGACCTGCAGGCGCATGTCGCTCATGTAAGTGCGGCATGGGCTGCCACTGAGGTGCTGGCGCAGGGCAATGTAGAGATTGCCCGCAACGGTGACATGCCGGTCTTCAGCCCCAGCCATGGCGAACACCTCTCCATCAAGAAACTCATGGCGATCCAACTGGGTGGGCTCCCATGTCAGGTAATCTTCGGCGCTGAAAACGGGGTTGTGTGCGGCTTGTCCCATGGCGGAAGTCCTCTAAGTGAATCTGTGGCCCATTATGGGTGCTTTGGTTTGGCGCACACCCGAATGCATCAAGCGCGAGACCCGGCGCTTTCAATCGCTATGCAGTGCGGGCTCAGCTTAACTCAGCCGTTAAAACGCCGCGCCGCCATTTCCAGCAAACCATCAAAAATCAGGTTATCGACCAGTTCAAACTGAACCGACATGCTGGGCGCCATCTTCCAGCCCGCACCGCCGGTCATGATGCATTTCGGCTCGGCGCCACAGTGCGCTCGCACATGTTGCACCATGCGCTCCACGGCACCGGCAATGGCAAATGTGCCGCCACTGGTGAGGGCGTCGCTGGTGTTGGTCGGGAACTGGCACACATCGCCGGTGGGCACATGCAGCCCGGCCGTGCCGGACTCCAGCGCGCGCAGCATGATGCCGTGGCCGGGCAGGATGATGCCGCCCAAAAATTTGCCGCTGGCGTCAATCGCCTCCACGGTCACGGCCGTGCCGACCATCACCACCACCATCGGCCGCGCCGGGCCTTGCGCCAAGCAGCGGTGCCAGGCGCCAATCATCGCCACCCAGCGGTCGGCACCCAGACGGGCCGGAAAGTCGTAGCCATTGGTCAGCCCCGCCTCGGCTGAACTTGACACCACCCACTGCGGGGCGACATCCCAAATCTCCATTTGCTCAACCACCCGGCGCTTGAGATGGTCACCGGCGACGATGCAACCCAGCATGCAATCGGGTGCTGGCAGCGTCGCCCACGGGCCGTCGGCCAGTTTGTCGATATTTTCAAGAAACTCAGCCCCGTGCGCCAGCAGCGGCGCATGCAAGTGGGGAGATTCGTACAGAGCCCACTTCAGGCGGGTGTTGCCAACGTCAATAGCCAGGAATGTCATGGCGTGATTATCCCCAAACCCGGCCCGGCTTCAGCCCTGGCGCCAAGGCAGGCCACGAAAGCGCCAGCCGCCTTGGTAGCCGCGCCGGGCGTGCTGGTCCGGGTCGCCCTCAAAGCCTTCCAGAATGTTGTACGCCTCCAGCCCCAACTCGGTGGCGCGCTGGGCAGCGGCAACAGATCGCACGCCGCTGCGGCACAGCAAAACCACTTTTTTTCCCGGCGGCACCGCGGCCTTGAGTTCTTCGTCAAAGTGGGCGTTCATGCCCATGCCCGGCCACTGCTTCCAGGCCACCGCCACCGCGTCAGGCACAAACCCAACCCACGCCCGCTCGGCGTCGGTGCGCACATCCACCAGCACCGCCTGGCCCGACTGCCACCACTGGTAAGCGAGTTGCGGTGACACATCACCGGCGTAACCCGGCGCCGGGCGCGCGCTGGTCATGTCAGTGACCGAAGGAGTGGACGTGCTGGAAGCGGGGTCAAAAGGCTGAATCGGGTTCATGGCGGATTTGAGGAATAAAGTGGAGGTGGCAGGTCAAAAACAAAAGAAGAATGTAAAGTATTTTCGGAAAAGCGCTAAGATTGACGTTTACGTCAACGTCAAGTCAGCGAAACCGATTCTGATGCTGGCTGCACCGTTCCCCTGCCTCAATAAAACGTCACACCCGGAGACAAAAAATATGTCCGACCTGTCCGCAGAATTCAAAGCCCTGGCCA
>CAJAFJ010000107.1 GCA_903938955.1 uncultured beta proteobacterium
AGGCAATTATTTGCGCAAGGACGCGCTGCTGGAGATGGAGAAACTGCTGGCCCAAGGTGTGCGCGTGGACGCCATTTTTGCCGAGAGCGACAGCATGCTCAGTGGCGCCCGCATGGCCTTGCAAAATAAAAAAGTGGACCTGCGCACCCTCGTCACCGTTGGCTGCGACTACACCAGCGAGGCGCGTGACGCCATTCGCCAAGGCACCCAAACCGGCTCGATTCTGTTCCCGCTGGGCGGCAAAATGACGGTGGAGGTGGCGAAGAAGCTGCTGGCCAAAAAAGCCGTGCCGCACCATGTGGTGATCCCCGTCAAGCTGGTCACACAAGATAACGTGGAGCAGGTTGCTCCCGTCTTTTGAAGCCCGGTTTCGCCGTGTCCATTTTTCTTCGCTTCAGTCGGCAACTCACGACCAAGCTGGCGTTGCTCGTCACGACGGCCATGATGGTGGCCATGGTCGCGCTGGGTGTGTATTTCGATGTCTTTCTGCGCGAAAGTTTTCTGGATGCCACCCGTGTGCGCATGCAGCACGCCTACCAGCGCCTGGCCTACAACCTGAACAGCATTGAAGTCGAGCTGAAGGAGGGCGCCGCGTTTGCCGCCAAAGACGAGCAACTCATCGCCTCGGTCGAGCTGATCAACCGCTACCAGGACAAGACCCGCTACAGCATCGCCTTGATTGACGAAGAGAAAAAGATGCTGGCCCTGGAGTTGCTGGCCCGCGTGAAGCTGTCGCTCCACAGCGACATGGCTTTGTACGATCAGGACGAGGAGTTGATCGCGTTTGCCAACCTGCAAGCCGGTGCTTACCAGGTGGGCTATGTGTCTTTTGTTCAGGGCGCGCCGCAGATCATGGTGCGCCAGGAGTCTGAGCGTGAGTATCAGGCCGGGGCGTTGCCGACGGACGGCAATATCAGCGCGCATCACGTCGCCCATATTCAGGCAGAAAAATCCTTGCCCGACGGGGTGACAACCTACCTGCAACGCGGTGACACGCTGGTGATCAAGAGCCATCAGAGCGTGGTTGACACAGAGGGCGGGCGGCGCATGGCGCATCTGGAGCTGTCGCACATGCTGGACAGCGCGTATTTTGCGCAGTTTTCCAAAGACACGGACATCGAGTTGACCCAAGCCTTTGAGAGCCCCCTGGCCGCGCAGGCTATTCTCCTGAACGGCCGCACGGACGTGGATTCATTGCGTGTGTCGCAGACGCCCGAGCAGTACCTGGGCGTGATGAAAAAAGACACGCTGGGCAGCCCGGTGTATTTCACCGTGGCACTCGACAAAACGCGCGAGAACGCGCTGGTCAACACCCAGCGGGTAAAGCTGTTCTTGTTGCTGGTCGCCATTGCCGCTGGTGTGTTGCTGTTCATGCGCTTTGTGTTTCAGCGCAGCCTGGCGCATCCGCTGGGTCGGTTGATGGCGCAGATTCGCCAGATCAGGCAAGGCAACTACGCCGAGGTGCATGCGCTCTCCACCGGTGATGAGCTCGAAGAGGTGTCTGTCAGTGTCAACACGCTCGCGCAGGCGGTGGCCCAGCGCGAGGCCGCACTTGAGCAGGCGCGCCGCGACGAGGAATACCGGGCCAACCACGACGCCCTGACCGGCCTGCCTAACCGGCGCTACTTTTCGCAACGCCTGGCGCAGGCGCTCCATGTGGCTCAGACGCAGCAGGGTGAATTGGCCCTGGTGTTCATGGATGTCGACCAGTTCAAGCTCATCAACGACACCCTGGGGCATGCCGTGGGCGACCAGCTGCTGCTGCAAATTGGCCAGCGCATGCAGCGCAATGTGCGCCCCGGCGACACTTTGGCGCGCATTGGTGGCGATGAATTTACTGTGCTGATTGAGGGCGTGAACGGCCGCTCTGAGGTGGGGCAGATCGTGGCGCAATACCTGGCGCTGTTCCATGCGCCTTTCATGTGTGGCGACCATGAAATCAGCGCCACCGTCAGCATCGGCATCGCCCGCCACCCGCAAGACGGCCTGGACAGCCTGACCTTGCTCAAACACGCCGACCTGGCGCTCTACAAAGCCAAAGACAACGGGCGCGACAACTTCTGCTTTTTCTCGGCCGACCTGTCGCAACGCGCCAGCGACCGGGCCGACATGATCCACGCCCTCAAGCTGGCGATTGAAGCCGGTGACCAGTTTGTGCTGCACTACCAGCCCAAGGTCAGCACCGCCACGGGCAACGTGGTGGCCGCTGAAGCCCTGATCCGCTGGAACAGCCCCGAGATGGGCTTGGTGCCCCCGTTCCGCTTCATTGCGCTGGCCGAAGAAAGCCGCCAGATCATTCCGATTGGCGACTGGGTCATTCAGCAGGCCTGCCACGATTTGGCCCAGTTGAATGCCCTGGGCATCGACTTGCAACACCTCAGCATGAACGTCTCCAACGTGCAGCTGCGCGGGCACGACCTGCTGGCCGTGCTGCGCCAGGCGATCGGGCACAACGAGCTGCATGCGCGCCAACTGGAGCTGGAAATTACCGAGAGCTACATTGCCAAAGATGCGGGCCTGGCGATTGAGTCGCTGCACGCGTTCCGGGCGCTGGGCCTGCAGCTGGCGATTGACGACTTTGGCACCGGCTACTCCTCCATGAGCTACCTGAAGAGTCTGCCGTTTACGCGTCTCAAAATCGACAAATCATTTGTCGATGGCCTGCCGCAGGACCAGGACAGCGTGGCCATCACGCGCGCCATCATTGCGCTGGCCAAGAACTTTGGCCTGGCGGTGACGGCTGAAGGCGTGGAGCGGGCCGACCAGCTGGCCTTTTTGCAGCAGGCGCAGTGCGACGAAATTCAGGGTTATTACTACGCCCGCCCGATGCCGCTGGCGGCTTTCGTGGATTTTTGCCGGGGACGCCAGACCTTCAGTGCCTACCGGGCGTCCGAATCCGTGTAAACAGTGGGTAAGGGGCGAAAAACCGCCCGCTCAAATCAGCTTTTGCGGCACTTCACGCGGGTGGCCGTGCTCATCAATCGCCACATAGGTGAGCGACGCCTCAGTCACCTTGGTGTACTCATTGGTTGAGCCAAAACGCTCGGCAAACACCTCCACCTTGACCGTGACCGAGGTGCGGCCAATGCGCGTCAGCTTGGCAAAAAACGACAAAATATCGCCCACCCGCACCGGGTGCTTGAAGACAAACTCATTCACCGCTACGGTCGCCATGCGGCCCTGCACATAGCGCGCTGGCACCACCGCACCGGCCAGGTCCACCTGGGCCATGACCCAGCCGCCAAAAATATCACCATTGGCGTTGCAGTCACCGGGCATGGGGATGACCTTGAGCACCAGTTCCTGGTCGGTCGGCAGGCAGACTTTCTCGGCCGTGCGCTGGCTGGTGGGACGCGTGCTGTGGCTATCACTGAGAGGGGCGCTGGGGTTTGCAGACATGGTCACAATCGAGGTTAAGTAAAAACATTGCGGGACCGCCTGCCGCTGTCGTAAGCGAGCCAGCGCGGTCCACACCATTTTCAGGATTGTCACCCATGCGCCGTTCCGGCTCTCACCACGACGCCGCGCCGGCGTCCAGCCCCGCCGCCCCCCGGTCTGACTGGGCCACCTTGCGCCGCTTGTTCCCCTATTTGTGGGAGTACAAATACCGCGTGATCGCCGCACTGGCCTTCATGGTCGGCGCCAAAACCGCCAATGTCAGCGTGCCCTTGCTGCTCAAGCAACTGGTGGACACCATGAACCCCAAAGGCGGCATCGACGCCAACACCTTGCTGGTGGTGCCGGTGGCGCTGCTGTTTGGTTACGGGCTGCTGCGCCTGTCCACCACCTTGTTTGCCGAACTGCGCGAGCTGATCTTTGCCAAAGCCACCGAAGGCGCCTCGCGCAGCATCTCGCTGCAGGTGTTTCGCCACCTGCACGCCCTGAGCCTGCGCTTTCACCTGGAGCGTCAGACCGGCGGCATGACGCGCGACATCGAACGCGGCACGCGGGCCGTCAACTCGCTCATCTCCTACTCGCTCTACAGCATCATTCCTACCTTGATTGAAGTCGCCATGGTGCTCACGCTGCTGGCCGTCAAGTTTGACGCCTGGTTTGCCTGGATCACCCTGATTGCGCTGGCCTTCTACATCACCTTCACGGTGCTGGTGACCGAGTGGCGCACCGAGTTTCGCAAGACCATGAACGAGCTGGACTCCAAGGCGCACAGCCGGGCGGTGGATTCGCTGCTCAATTACGAGACCGTCAAGTACTTCAACAACGAAGAGTTCGAGGCCAAGCGTTACGACGAAAACCTGGAGCGTTACCGCAAAGCCTCGCTCAAGAGCCAGCGCACCCTGAGCCTGCTCAACACCGGCCAGCAACTGATCATTGCCAGCGGCCTGATCGCCATGCTGTGGCGCGCCACCCAAGGCGTGGTCGATGGCCGCATGACGCTGGGCGACCTGGTGATGGTGAACGCCTTCATGATCCAGCTCTATATTCCTCTGGGCTTTCTAGGTGTGCTGTACCGCGAGATCAAGCAAAGCCTGACCGATCTGGACAAGATGTTCACCTTGATGGAGCGCGAGCGCGAAGTGGCCGATGTGCCGGGCGCGCAGCCGCTCCAGGTCGATGGCGCCAGCGTCACCTTCAGCCACGTCAACTTTGCCTACGACCCGGCGCGCCCGATCCTGCACGACATCAGCTTTGAGATCCCCAGCGGAAAAACCGTGGCCGTGGTCGGGCCGTCCGGCTCCGGTAAATCGACGCTGGCACGCTTGCTGTTTCGGTTTTACGACGTGCAAAGTGGCCAGATTCTGATTGCCGGGCAGGACATCAAGCAGGTCACGCAAGCCAGCGTGCGCCAAGCGATCGGCATCGTGCCGCAAGATACGGTGCTGTTCAACGACACGGTCGAATACAACATCGCTTACGGCCAACCCGGCGCCACGCGCGAGCAGGTGGTGGAGGCTGCGCAGTCGGCGCACATCCATAACTTCATCAGCGCCACACCCAAAGGCTACGACACCATGGTGGGTGAACGCGGCCTGAAACTATCAGGAGGTGAAAAACAGCGCGTGGCGATTGCCCGCACGCTGCTGAAAAACCCACCGATTCTGATCTTTGACGAAGCCACCTCGGCACTCGACTCCGCCAACGAACGCGCCATTCAGGCCGAACTGCAAAGCGTGGCCCAAAACAAGACCACGCTGGTGATCGCGCACCGCCTGTCCACCGTGGTTGATGCGCATGAGATTCTGGTGATGGACGCCGGGCACATTTTGGAGCGGGGGAAGCACGCTGAGTTGCTGGCTGCGAATGGGCGCTATGCCCAGATGTGGGCGCTGCAGCAGGCAGCGGAGTAAGCGACTGGGTGTTTTCAGGTACGAGTCCGGCTTGCATCTGCGTGAGTAGCTCTTCAAATAGTCAATCTTTGCGCACATGGGCCGTCGTTTGCGAATCCACAAGCATTGGCCGATTTACCAGAAGCAGAATTTCACTGTTGGAGCGCGCCTATCGACGAGACAAGGAATTTGACGTTGGGTTTATGAAGCGCGTGACGAAGAAACGAGGTTTCACATGAACAACATTTAGCTTGATCCGGCAAGCATGATGAAGCAGATCATTACAAAGACCATCATCAACCTTGGCAGAGGAATGGGTCTGCTTGGCGGTGCAGGCCGGGCGTTTAGGCACTCCTACTATGTTGTGGAACTTTCCCTGCCGACGATTGTGGAGGTGACTCATGGATGACGAAATTAAGCAAAAAATTCTGGCCTTGCTGAACCAACATCGAATCATGACGGTTGCGACGCTGCGGTCAGATGGCTGGCCACAGGCAACGACGGTCGGCTATGTGAACGAGGGGTTGACCCTGTATTTTCTTTGTGGACTGGACAGTCAGAAGGCGAAAAACCTGGCGCGAGATGATCGACTCTCGCTAACGATAGATCACGACACGGCGAATTTGATGACAATCACCGGCCTGTCAATGGCCGCACGCGCGCATGCCGTGGAGGATAGGGCCGAAGCCGAGAACGTCCTGCGCATGCTGCCGCTGAAATACCCAGAGGCACAAGCTCTGCCGATGAAGATGCCGAGCCCGGACGAGGTCCGCCTGTTCCGTGTCACGCCTTCGGTCATTTCCGTCCTTGATTACGCCAAGGGATTCGGGCATACCGATCTCATCATTTGTTGATTGCGTCATTCTTGCGGTCTTGATGTCATCCGCAATTTTTATATTTACCAGATTTGAGCGCTCCGGTACCGAGGCCGTCTTGAATACGGGGCACCGCTATGCAAGAAGATTTGAATGACTGCCGCCGCGCCCTTCGAAATAAGGCAGCAGCGCTTTTGCCGCCTCAATGCGCAGCTGAAGTTCAATCGTCTCATCTCTCATCACGCCGAGCAAAAAAACCTTGGGGTCGAGACTGTTCCTCGGTGCGGTGGGGGCTTGGACTTCCGGGTTGGCTGGGCGGCTAGCCCTGTCGTCAGGGGCTGATGTGATGGGCGCGGTCTCCGGGCTGAGCACGGGACTCAGCCGTTCCAGAATGGCATGAAACACAGCGGGCTTGATGCATTCAAGGCGCGACAGGACCTTGGCCTGCGCCTCGGAGTTGGGGGGCGTGTCCAACCAGGGTTCTTCCGCGAAGATGGCGGCCAGGTCCGGTGCCACAAACGCGGACCATTGGCCCGTGGCTGGTTGCAGTGCAGGCACCAGCAGGGCGTGCTGGATTTGGCTGGGCAGGGCCGCGTCCATAGCCGGCCGCATCGAAAGGCGTCCGGGAGCCACCTCGCTCAAATAGCGCACACGTAACGCCTCCAGAAACGCCCCTGCTTGCGCGACGGATGCGGGCTCCGCGAGTGAAAACCACAGTTGGTAGCCGTCAATCCCGGTGACGGCGATCGCCGGCGCGGGCAGCGCCAGATCAGTCTGCACCCCGCGCCAAAGGGCTGACAGCAGGGTCCAGTCGGCGGGTCTGGCCAGTTCCAGCACCATGGCGCGCACGGTCCCATCGGGCGCCACCAAGGCGGGCGCTGCACCGTGGGAAAGATAAAGGCGGTCCAACTCCGCTTGCAGTGTGCTCATGGCGAACTTTAGTTAATTGTGTGAGAAGGATGTGTTTGTACTCGAATAGCCTCGTGAACACGCCGGCTGATGTTCAACGCATCAATAATTCGCAGGGACATCTTGTGATCACGCTTGGTTAAACTGCCCATGGCGACGACGGTTACCTTGTCAACCCCGGTGACTGACACGCCCTGGATCTTGATAAGCAAGAACGATATGGCGCGGCCGGTGGGCGGCAATCCCTGACCAAGCGCTGTGGATTTGGGGGCTCATTACACTCAGTGTGTGCTCAATCACCGCTTGCCTCCCATTGTGAATTCCCGTCCTTTTCTGACCCTGAACCAACCATGAAACGCATCATGAGTGTGTTGCCCAAGCAGCTGAAGTCGTGGCTTGGCCTGCCAGTCAAAGACGCTTCACCCGAGCGCCAGCGGGCGCTGGACCTGATCGCCGCCGTGGACGCGGGCGGCCTGCCGCTCAACCCGGCCCGCGTCAACGATATCGCCCGCCAGCTGGGGCTGGAGGTGTCGACCAAAGCGCCGGTGCAGGACACCATTGAGCGCATCCGGGCGGCGCTGGCTTACCCGCATCTCTGACGCGGCAGGCGGGCGGTGGCGCGTCAGCGTTGAGCGGCAGATAATCCCCCGATGGAAACCAAATGGCTTGAAGATTTCGTCAGCTTGGCTGAAACCCGCAGTTTCAGCCGCTCGGCTCAGTTGCGTCACGTCACGCAGCCCGCGTTCTCGCGCCGCATCCAGTCGCTGGAAGGTTGGGCCGGCACCGATCTGGTGGACCGCAGCAGCTACCCGACCCGGCTGACGCCCGCGGGCGAGACGCTGTATGCCCAGTCGCTGGAGGTGTTGCAGGCGCTGCAAAGTGCCCGCGCCATGATGCGGGGCCACTCCACCACCGGCAAGGATGTGATCGAGTTTGCCGTGCCGCACACGCTGGCGTTCACGTTTTTTCCGGCCTGGGTGTCGGCTTTGCGCGAGAAGTTCGGCCCCATCAAAAGCCGCCTGATTGCGCTCAATGTGCATGATGCCGTCATGCGGCTGGTGGAGGGCAGTTGTGACCTGCTGATTGCCTACCACCACCCGTCGCAGCCCTACCAGCTGGACGCCGACCGCTACGAGATGGTGAGCCTGGGTGAAGAGGTGGTAGCGCCCTATGTCAAACCCGATGCGCTGGGCTTGCCGATGTTCCAGCTGCCGGGCAAGGCGGGGCAGCCTCTGCCGTACCTGGCTTATGCGCCGGGGGCGTACCTGGGGCAGATGGTGGAGCTGATCCTGAAACAATCCACCACCGCCATCCACTTTGACCGTGTGTACGAGACCGACATGGCCGAAGGCCTGAAGGCGATGGCACTGGAGGGGCACGGCATTGCGTTTTTGCCCTTCAGTGCCGTCAAGAAAGACCTGCGCGCCAAAAAGCTGGTGAGCGCGCTGCCGCCCGACATGAAAGCGCTGCAAATCACCATGGACGTCCGCGTCTACCGCGAGCGTCCCTCCGTCAAGGAAGCCGGCAAAACGGGTATCCATACCAACCGCAGCGCTGGCCCGGCGCCCAAACGCAGCGCACAAACGCTGTGGGACTATCTGGCCGCCCAGATTTGAGAAAATACACCCCATGACTATCCAAGCCCTCACCCTGACCCGCCCCGATGACTGGCATTTGCATGTGCGTGATGGCGATGCGCTCCACACCGTGGTGCCGCACACCGCCGCCCAATTTGGCCGCGCCATCATCATGCCCAACCTGCGCCCCCCGGTCACCACGACTGAAGCCGCGCTGGCTTACAAAGCGCGCATCCAGGCCGCCGTGCCCGCTGGTGTGGCTTTTGAGCCGCTGATGACGCTCTACCTCACCGACTTGCTGCCAGCGCAGGAAATCAAAAAAGCGCATGACGCCGGCGTGGTTGCCGTCAAGCTCTACCCGGCGGGCGCCACCACCACCAGCGATGCCGGTGTGACCGATCTGCGCAAGACCTACGCCACGCTGGAGGCGATGCAGCGCGCTGGCATGCCGCTGTTGGTGCATGGCGAAGTGACCTCGCCCGAGATTGATCTGTTTGACCGCGAAGCCGTGTTCATTGACACCCAGCTGATCCCGTTGCGCCGTGATTTCCCCGAGCTCAAAATTGTGTTCGAGCACATCACCACGCGCGAGGCCGCCCAGTACGTGGCCGAGGCCGACCGCTTTACGGCCGCCAGCCTCACCGCGCACCACTTGCTCTACAACCGCAACGCCATTTTCACGGGTGGTATTCGCCCGCATTACTACTGCCTGCCGGTGCTCAAACGCGAATCGCACCGTCTGGCCTTGGTGGCGGCAGCCACCAGTGGCTCGCCCAAGTTCTTTTTGGGCACGGACAGCGCCCCGCATCCGGCCCATCTGAAGGAGCATGCCAGTGGCTGCGCCGGTTGCTACACCGCGCACGCGGCCATGGAGTTGTATGCCGAGGCGTTCGATTCCGTCAATGCACTGGACCAGCTTGAAGGCTTTGCCAGCTTCCATGGCGCTGATTTTTACGGCCTGCCACGCAACACCGG
>CAJAFJ010000108.1 GCA_903938955.1 uncultured beta proteobacterium
GCACCACGTTCGAGGCGATTGAGACCCAGTTCGGCTTGAATGAATCGGCGGTGGTTGCCTTGATGCGCCGCCACCTGAAGCCATCTTCCTTTCGGATGTGGCGCCAGCGGATGGCCGGGCGTCGCACGAAGCATGCGGCGCGGCGCGGGGCCCACGTGCTTCGCCACCGCGCCACTCACACTCGTCAGTAGCGGGCGAGAAGGTGATGTCCCCGCAACGAGCCCTGGTCTGGTTCAAGCGTGACCTGCGCATTCACGACCATGCCGCCTTGGTGGCAGCGCAGTCGCACCGGGATGCGCTCGCCCTTTTTGTGATCGAACCCGAATGGCTGCAAAGCCTCGAGTGCGATGCCAGCCATGTGGACTTTGCCCTGAGCTGCCTGGCGGAACTGCGTGTCGCCCTGGGCCAACTCGGATTGCCGCTGCTGGTGCGCGTGGGCACCGCCGTGACCGTGCTGGCGCAACTGCACCATGAGGTCGAATACGCCCACTTGCTGAGCTACGAAGAGACCGGGCCCGGTTGGTCGTATGAGCGCGATAAGCAGGTGGCAGCTTGGTGCAAGTCCACCCATATTTCATGGCAAGAATTCACCCAAACCGGTGTGGTGCGCCGCTTGCGCAGCCGCTCGGGTTGGGCCATGCGCTGGCAGGCCCGTATGGATGCGCCCTTGCACTTGCTGCACGGTGGATTCACCGCTGCGCTGTCGCTGGACGTACCCGAGCTGCCGACACTGGCCAGTCTGGGCTTGGCGCCGCACGGGAAAACCTTGCAGACTGCCGGTGAGAAAGCCGCACGGCGCACGCTGAAAAGCTTTTTGCAAGTGCGCGGCTATGACTACCGCACCGCACTCTCCAGCCCCTTGAGTGCTGAAGACGGTTGCAGCCGCCTGAGCCCGCATCTGGCGTTTGGCACGCTCTCCCTGCGCACGGTACACCAGGCCACTGAAGTGGCGATGGCCAACACACCCGACCGTGCGCTGGCTTATGCGCTGCGCGGCTTTGCCGGGCGGTTGCGCTGGCACTGCCATTTCATGCAAAAGCTGGAAGACGAACCTGACATTGAATTCCACAACTTTTCCCGTGTGTTCGACGGCTTGCGCGAAGACGACTTCAACGATGCTCACTTTGCGGCTTGGTGCGAGGGCCGCACCGGCTACCCGATGGTGGACGCCTGTATGCGCTCGCTGGTGGCCACCGGCTGGCTCAATTTCCGCATGCGGGCCATGTTGGTCAGCTTTGCCAGTTACCACCTGTGGCTGCACTGGCGGCCAACCGGCCTGTTTCTGGCACGGCAGTTTCTGGACTACGAGCCCGGCATTCACTGGAGCCAGATGCAGATGCAAAGCGGCACCACCGGCATCAACACGCTGCGCATGTACTCGCCCACCAAACAGGCGAAAGACCAGGACCCCGAAGGCTTGTTCATTCGCCGCTGGGTGCCCGAGCTGGCCCGCGTCCCGCTACCTTACCTGGCCGAGCCGTGGAAGATGGATGTGAGCGTGCAGCGCATGGCGAACTGCCTCATCGGCGTGGATTACCCGGCCCCCATCGTGGACGACAAAGCTGCGATGAAGGCGGCCAAAGACCGGATGTATGGATTGCGCAAAACGCCGCAGGCGCGCGAAGAAGCCGGGGATGTGCAGGCACGGCATGGCTCGCGAAAAAGTGGCCTGCCGCCCTCTGGGCAACAGAGTAAGACGGCCCGCAAGCAGGCGGCCCAGAAACCTTCCCCGCCATCACCGCAAGGCGACTTGTTCGCCTGACTGGTTGAAGTGACCCTATGAAAACTGATTTCAAAGGCAACAAGCAATCACTGCCCAGCAAGCTGTGCGTCGTGTGCTGCCGCACCATGACCTGGCGCAAGGCGTGGGCCAAAAATTGGGCGGCGGTGTTGTACTGCTCTGAGGCCTGCCGTGCCCAAAAAACAGACAAAAAGAACCATGCCTAAAACCAACGTATTACCCAACACGCCAGCGCTGCCTGCCATGGTGCGCAACCTGGTCATCGTGCTGGGCGACCAGCTCGATGCCCAATCTTCTGCGCTGCAGGGGTTCGATGCCACGCAAGACGTGGTCTGGATGGCCGAGGTGGCCGAGGAGTCCACCCATGTCTGGTCCAGCAAGCAGCGCATTGCGGTATTTTTGAGCGCCATGCGCCACTTTGCCGAGGATCTACGCAAGCAGGGCCTGCCACTGATCTACACGCGCCTCAACGACGCTGACAACCGGGGGACTTTGGCCCTGGAACTTAACGATGCCATCACCCAACTGCACCCCGCTGGTCTGGTGATGACCGCACCCGGCGACTGGCGCGTGCTGCAAAGCCTGCGCGCGGTGGCGGCGCAACACCAACTACCGCTCGACCTGCGCGACGATGCGCATTTTTTCAGCACCGTGCGCGAGTTTGCAGCGCACGCCAAAAGCCGTAAACAGCTCCGTCTGGAGTATTGGTATCGCGAGCTGCGGCACAAGCACGGCATCCTGATGGACGGCAAAGACCCGGTGGGCGGGCAATGGAACTTTGACGCCGACAACCGCGAATCCTTTGGCAAGGCCGGCCCGCAAAATGTGCCGCCGCCCACGCGTTTTGCACCGGATGCCACCACGCAGGAGGTCATCGCGCTGGTCAACACGTACTTCGCCAGTCACCCGGGCACATTAAGCAGTTTTGGCTGGCCAGTCACACGCGCGCAAGCGGTGTTGGCTTTGCAAGCGTTCATCGAACAACGCCTCCCGCTGTTTGGCCAGTACGAAGATGCCATGTGGTCGGGAGAGGCCTGGCTCTATCACTCGCACCTGAGTTGCGCGCTCAATCTCAAACTGTTGACCCCGCGCGAGGTGGTGCAAGCGGCTGAGGACGCGTACCGCGCGGGCCACGCCCCGCTGGCCGCAGCAGAAGGCTTTATCCGGCAAATCCTGGGCTGGCGTGAATACGTGCGCGGCATTTACTGGACGCAGATGCCCGCCTATTTGGAGCGCAACGCGCTGGAGGCGCAAGCCGAGCTACCCGCCTGGTACTGGACGGGTGACACCGACATGGCCTGCCTGAAAGACGCAATTGGTCAAACGCTGGAACACGGCTACGCCCACCATATCCAGCGCCTGATGGTGACCGGTCTGTACGCCCTGCTGCTGGGTGTGAAGCCGCAAGCGGTGCACGCCTGGTACCTGAGCGTTTACGTGGATGCTGTCGAATGGGTGGAGTTGCCCAACACGCTGGGCATGGGGCAGTTTGGCGACGGCGGGCTGATGGCCAGCAAGCCCTACGTGGCCAGCGGAAAATACATCCAGCGCATGAGCAACCACTGCAAGGGCTGCCGCTATGACCCCGCGCTGTCCACCGGCCCAAGCGCCTGCCCATACACCACGCTGTACTGGGATTTTTTGATGCGCCACGAGGCCCTGCTCAAGAAAAATCCGCGCATGGCGATGCAGCTTAAAAACCTGGCTCGGCTGGATGCGTCAGCCCGCGACGCCATCAGCGGGCAAGCTAGCGCGCACCGGCAGGCACAAATGGGTTGATAGGCGCCCGTTGCTGTCGGTCACACGCGCCGTACAAACGCCTCGAACTCATCCAATGGCAAAGGCCGACTGAACAGATAGCCCTGATAGGCATGGCAGCCCAAGCCACGCAGAAAGTCGCGTTGTGCGTCGGTCTCCACGCCCTCCGCGATGACGGCCAGGCCCAAACTCTCTGCCAAAGCGACCACCATCTTGGCAATGGCGGCATCGTTGGTGTCGACCAGAATGTCGCGCACAAAGCCCTGGTCGATCTTGAGTTGGTCCAGCGGCAGGCGCTTCAAGTACGACAGCGACGAGTAGCCGGTACCAAAATCATCGAGCGAGAACCCCACGCCTTTGCCTTTGAGGGCATTCATTTTGACAATCACGTCTTCGATATGGGTGACCAGCAGACTTTCGGTCAGTTCCAGCTTGAGCTGACTTGCCCGGGCCCCGGTGCGCTCCAGCGTATCGAGCACCTGCTCGACAAAGTTGCTTTGATGAAACTGGCTCGCGCTGACATTCACCGCCATGCGTAGGTGCGCCATCGTCGGCTGGTTGGCCCAGCGTGCCAACTGGGTGCAAGCCGTTTCCAGGACCCAATGGCCCAAGGGCAGAATCAAGCCGGTTTCTTCGGCCAGCGGGATGAACTCGGCGGGCGCGACCATGCCGCGGCGCGGGTCTTGCCAGCGCACCAGGGCTTCAACGCCGGTGATCTGGCGCTCGCCATTGACCTGGGCCTGGTAATAC
>CAJAFJ010000109.1 GCA_903938955.1 uncultured beta proteobacterium
CTCATTCATATTTTTGTCTACATCAACCTTGGCGGCTTGGGCAAAGGTCAGGGACGGCAACGCAAAATGCTGCGGCAATAGCACCGATGGCGGCCAGGCGGAATGGAAAAAGTTTATTCATGTTTATCTCCGTTGGAAAAATAAGGTGAGGTTGAATGAGGTGAAAAAAACTACATAGATAGCTCCTTGAAAAATCAAACCTTGTCGCGCAAGCTACGGGCGGTCAAAGCTGCCGCGACGATGAGGATCAAGCCCTGCACGGCGACACGCAGTGGCGCAGGGAAACCGACTAAATTTAGGACGGTGAAGAGCGCATATAGACAAAGCGCTCCGATGCATGCACCAGCAATAGAGCCACGACCTCCGAGAAGTACCACGCCGCCTATGACTGCCGCAGCAATCGCCTGAAGGTCGTATCCAGTACCGACTTCCACAGAAACCCCCGAAAACCCGCCGAGCAAAAGACCTGCTGTCACTGCCGACAAGGAAGAGATCACAAATGCGATGACGCGCACACGATTCACTGGCACACCCGCGAGGTGGGCTGCGGTCGCGTTGTCGCCCACCATGAGCAACAGTCGGCCATAGTTGGTCGCATGCATCAGCCAAAAGCACAGTCCGACAAACACGACGAGAACGACGACCGCGATCGGTAGCGTCTCGAGGATTGGAATGTCGCTCAGTACGCCGCGTCCAACAGAGCGCAAATTGTCAGGAAGATAGCCGGAGGGTGCTCCACCAGACCAATACATTGCAGCCCCCTTGACTGATAGCAGCGTGCCGAGTGTCGCAATGATGGATGGCACTTTAAGCCGCGCAACGATTATTCCGTTCAAGAGGCCAACCCCCAAACCAATCGCGTAAATAACTGCTACGGCCATCCAAGCGAGTTGCGGGTCACCGTTGGCGATCAGGGCGCAGGCAATGACCACCAAAGTGATGAGGGCACCTGCAGACAGATCAAAGCCGCCAGCGATTAGCACAAAGGATTGGCCGCAGGTAAGGATGATCAACGGAGCGGCGCGCTGCAGGAAACTCATGATTCCAGCAGGCGTTCGGTATACCGGCCCAAGGATGACAATCAACGCCAACAGCACAAATAACAAGAAGAGGGCAGGGTTGAGCTTTTGCAGTTGAGCTAGACGCAGGCGTCCTCCGGCAAGACGGGAAGACGCATTCATGCGACGTGACCTTTCTGCCGAATCGTGGTTGCGCCCACCGCGGCCACGACGATCGCCCCGCTCAGCACCTGGCTGAGGAAGGGATCGATCTGCAGCATATTGAAAACCGCATCGATGACCGAGAAGGTGTAGACACCTGCCATCGTGCCACCGACACCCCCTTTGCCGCCGCTCAGCAAAGTGCCGCCAATCACCACGACTGCAATGGAACCCAGGTCGTAGCCACCGTCCCGGCCCACCCAAGGAGTACCAGCCCCCAGCCAGCTCGCCAGATACAGGCCAGCCACGCCGCACATCACACTCGCTGCGACATGCGCTCCGACCACGACGCTTGCGGTTTGGATTCCGGCAAGCCGAGCAGTTTGCGCATTCCCTCCGACAGCGTAGAGACGGAAGCCAGCCACGGTTCGACGCAGCGTCCACGCGGACGCAACAGCCACAATGGCGAGTAGGGCTACCGCAATCGGCACACCCCCCCAGTCCCCATATGCCAACCACTGGAATGCTTTGGGTATTGCGCCTTCTATGGAGGTAAATGCCACTGTCAGTACGCCTTGCAACACGAGACCAGTGCTCAAAGTCGCGATTAGCGGACTAATGCCGAGGCGCGCTACCAACACGCCATTGATCGCACCGACTAGCCCTGCGATCAAAAGCACCCCTCCCACGGCTGGGAGGATGAGCCCTGCGTCACCTTGCATGAAGTAGGCGCCGAG
>CAJAFJ010000110.1 GCA_903938955.1 uncultured beta proteobacterium
CAGTTTGCGCATGACGATCGGCCGCTACACCACCGAGGCCGAGATTGACTACGCGATTGACACCATCAAAGTCAATGTCGCCAAGTTGCGAGACTTGAGTCCTCTTTGGGATATGTACAAAGAAGGTATCGACATTTCCACCATCCAGTGGGCAGCCCACTAAAGGAGAACCAAAATGGCATATTCAGAAAAGGTCGTTGACCACTACGAAAACCCCCGCAATGTCGGCTCGTTCGACAAGGGTGATGACTCCGTTGGCACCGGCATGGTCGGCGCCCCCGCCTGCGGTGACGTCATGAAGCTGCAGATCAAGGTCAACCCTGAAACGGGTGTGATTGAAGACGCACGCTTTAAAACCTATGGTTGCGGCTCGGCCATTGCTTCGTCCTCTCTGGTGACGGAGTGGGTCAAGGGCAAGACGCTGGACCAGGCTGCGGCGCTCAAAAACAGCGAAATCGCGGAAGAACTGGCTCTGCCACCTGTCAAGATTCATTGCTCTATCCTGGCGGAAGACGCTATCAAGGCGGCGGTGAATGACTACCGGCAAAAGCACAACGCAGCAACTTCAGCGTCACTTTAAGACTATGGCTGTCACGCTGACTGAAGCTGCCGCCCGGCACGTCACTCGCTACCTGACCAAACGCGGCAAAGGCGTTGGGGTACGTTTGGGCGTCAAGACCACAGGTTGCTCGGGTCTGGCTTATAAATTGGAATACGTCGACGAAATCGAACCTGAAGACATGGTGTTTGAAGGCCATGGCGTCAAGGTGCTGGTGGAGCCCAAGAGCTTTGCCTATCTGGATGGCACCGAGCTTGATTTTGTCCGCGAAGGCCTGAATGAAGGCTTTAAATTCAACAACCCGCGCGAGCGGGATCGTTGTGGTTGCGGTGAGTCGTTCAGGGTATGAATCTTCAGTCCAACGACTTCGAACTGTTTGGTGTTCCGCCTCAATTCGCCCAGGATCGCGCGGGCATTGATGCCCGCTGGAAAGACCTGCAGCGCGAGGCGCACCCAGACAAGTTTGCCGCCCAGGGGGCAGCTGCCCAGCGCATCGCCATGCAATGGTCGGTGCGCATCAATGAAGCTTACCAGCGCCTGAAAGACCCGCTCAAGCGCGCCGCGTATTTGTGCGAGCTGAATGGCGCTCCGGTCAATGCCGAGAACAACACCGCCATGCCAGCGGTGTTTTTGATGCAGCAAATGGAATGGCGCGAGTCACTGGATGACGCCCAATCCAGTGCGGACCTGGAAGCTATCAGTGCACAAGTCGCTGCGGCGCGCAAGGCAATACTGAAAAAATGCGGCCTGCTGCTGGATGAAAGTAAAGACTTTTCGGGTGCGGTGCAGCAGGTGAGGGCGCTGATGTTCATCGAGCGCTTTGCCAGTGATGTTGATGCCCGCCTTGACCAAATGGACACTGCAGACCGGGGACAATAGCGCCTCGTTCTTAAAAAAATATTCATGGCGCTTCTACAAATTTCCGAACCCGGTCAGACCCCCAATCCGCATGAGCGACGCATTGCCGTGGGCATTGACTTGGGCACCACCCATTCCCTCGTGGCCTCCGTGCGCCATGGCGTCGCCGAGTGCCTGCCGGATGACCAGGGCCGTGTGATCTTGCCGTCAGTGGTGCGCTACCTTGACGGCGGCGGCCGAAAAATTGGTTTTGCCGCCGAAGAGGCGCTGGCCTCGGACCCCGAGAACACCATTGCTTCGGTCAAGCGCTTTATGGGACGCGGTTTGAAAGATGTGACCGGGCACGCCAGGTTGCCGTATCGCTTTGTCGATCACCCTGGCATGCTGGGCATTCAGACCGTGCACGGTGAAAAATCGCCGGTCGAAGTGAGTGCCGATATTCTGGCCACTTTGCGCTACCGCGCTGAAGACACGTTTGGCGACGACCTCTATGGCGCCGTCATCACGGTGCCTGCGTATTTCGACGACGCCCAGCGCCAAGCCACCAAAGACGCCGCTCAGTTGGCGGGTTTGAATGTGCTGCGCCTGATCAACGAGCCGACTGCCGCCGCCATTGCCTACGGCCTGGACAACGGCAGTGAAGGCGTTTACGCCATCTTTGACCTGGGCGGCGGTACTTTTGATATTTCTATTCTGCGGCTGACCCAAGGCGTCTTTGAAGTGGTGGCCACCGGCGGCGACTCGGCCTTGGGCGGGGATGACTACGACCACGCACTGGCTGACTGGGTCTTGGCGCAGTGTGGCGTTCAGGCACTCTCTGCGGCCGACAAAGCGGCCGTCAAGGTGGCGGCACGGGCTTGTAAAGAAGCCTTGTCTGCCACTGATTTCGTCACTTTTAGCGCCGTCATCGCGGGCGCTACCGTTACTGTTGACGTCCAACTTTCGCAGTTTGAAGCCGCGACGAGTGGCTTGACCACTCGCACCCTTGCGGCCGTGCGCAAAGCTTTGCGCGATGCCAAATTAACAGTGGACGACGTTCAAGGCGTGGTGATGGTAGGGGGCTCGACCCGTATGCCGCAGATCCTGCGCGAAGTTGCCAAGTTCTTTGGCCGTGCACCGCTGACCAACCTCAACCCCGATGAAGTGGTGGCTCTGGGTGCCGCCATTCAGGCCAATCAGCTGGCAGGCAACAACACGGCCGGTGATTTGTTGTTGCTTGACGTGATTCCCTTGTCACTTGGCATCGAAACCATGGGCGGTCTGGTGGAGCGCATCGTGCCGCGCAACGAGACGATTCCTACCGCCAAGGCGCAGGACTTCACCACCTACAAAGACGGTCAAACCGCGCTGGCGCTGCATGTGGTGCAGGGCGAGCGCGACCTGGTGTCTGACTGCCGCAGTCTGGCTCGTTTTGAGCTGCGCGGCATTCCTTCGATGTCGGCGGGCGCCGCACGAATTCGCGTGACTTTCACGGTGGATGCCGATGGCTTATTGAGCGTCAGCGCCAAAGAGCAGATCAGCGGCGTTGAAGCCCATATCGATGTCAAGCCGTCTTACGGTTTGGGTGACGATCAGATTGCCCAAATGCTGCAAGACAGCTTCACCACGGCTGATGCCGACATGAAAACCCGCGCCCTGGTCGAAGCCCGTGTCGATGGTGACCGCATGCTGCTGGCCACGCAAAGCGCGCTGGCGGCTGACGGTGACTTGTTGTCCAGCGAGGAATTAGCTCAGATACAAGACTTGATGGATACGGTCACTGCGGCCCGTACGTTGGAAGATGCGGCTCTGATCGAAGCCGCCACGCAGACGTTGGCCAAAGGCACCGAAGCCTTTGCCGCGATGCGCATGAACCGGGGCATTCAAAAAGCGCTGGCTGGAAAAAACATTGAGACGGTCTGAAGCAGATCAATACCGAGAAATTTATGCCCATCATCAGAATCCTGCCCCACCCCGAATACTGTCCCCAAGGTGCGGAAATCTCAGCACCCGCTGGCACCTCCATTTGCGAAGCTTTGTTGGACAACCATATCAATATTGAACACGCCTGCGACATGGTGTGCGCCTGCACCACCTGCCACGTTATCGTGCGCGAAGGCTTCGCATCACTTAATGAGCTTGATGACAACGAAGAAGACATGTTGGACCGCGCCTGGGGCTTGGAGCCCCAATCGCGCTTGAGCTGTCAGGCCATCCTGGCGCAAAAAGACCTGGTGGTGGAAATACCCAAATACTCTATCAACCACGCCAAAGAAAATCACTGACAGGCCCTTGCACATGCGTCAAATTTTTCTGGATACTGAAACCACGGGCCTTTCGGCTGACAACGGCGACCGCGTGATTGAAATTGGTTGCGTCGAGCTTTTCAACCGAAAACTCACGGGTAATAACAAGCACTTCTACCTGAACCCCGGACGCGACAGCCACGAAGAAGCCCTCAAGGTCCATGGCATCACTACCGCGTTTCTGAAGGACAAGCCCAAGTTCGAGGCCGTCGCTGACGAGTTACTGGCCTACCTGCAAGACGCCGAGATCGTCATTCACAACGCGACGTTCGACGTCGGGTTTCTGAACAAGGAGCTACAGCTGATCGGTCGGCCCGGCTTCAAAGAATATGTGGCTAGCGTCACCGACACCTTGGTCATGGCCAAGGAAATGTTCCCCGGCAAGCGCAATTCGCTGGATGCCTTGTGCTCCCGTTTGGGCGTGGACAACTCGGGCCGCACCCTGCACGGCGCGCTGCTGGATGCTGAGTTGCTGGCGGATGTCTACATCAACCTGACCCGTGGGCAAGACGCCTTATTAATCGATGCAGGCACAGAGGAAAGCACGGGTCCCATCGTCATCCAGATGGATTTGAGCGTTATTGTTCTACCCGTGTTAGCAGCCAATGATCAGGAAATCGTCGCTCACGACGATATTCTCAAACAAATTGATAAATCTAGTGGGAGTAAAACGGTTTGGCGTACGGCAGCTTGAAAAAATAGGGCATAATATGAGGCTTACCTGATACGAATTCAGGGCGATTAGCTCAGGGGTAGAGCACTGCATTCACACTGCAGGGGTCGCAAGTTCGAAACTTGCATCGCCCACCA
>CAJAFJ010000111.1 GCA_903938955.1 uncultured beta proteobacterium
GAGAAGGTCGGGTGTTCGATTCATCTCTCCGGCACCAAATGCAAAGGCCCCTAGCTGTCATGGTTAGGGGCTTTTTCATGCAACTAACACGTAACCGATAGCTCATGATGAGCGATACACGAATATTCAATCAAGCTAAATAACGTTCAAACTCACAAGCCGCCGAAGGCGACGGCAGTCCAATGACGTTTACGCAACGCTCAACAACTGCACAGCAGCAAGACAAGAAGTCTGAAAAAAGGTGATTTAACAAGCTCGAAAAACAGAGCCTAGCTCAGTCAAGCCGTATGCCATTGCAAGCTCGGTTAAAATCAAAAAAAATTTACGGCTTGATGCTGGGGGGAACAAAGCTTAGCGGCTTGGTTACATCGCTAACAAGTCTTGAAATTGGCATGAATTTTGGTTTCTATTCACAAGGGGCCGCAAATTCAAATTTTGTCCGCAAAGCCCAACATCAAACCCTCAGCCTTTACAACTCACACTCAGCGCAGCAACGGGAAAATTCGATTTCATCATGTTTAAGCTCTTCAAACGTTCCAGCAAAACAACCCCGACAGTGACACCGCCAGTAGTCGTCGTGGCTGAACCCCCCGCTGAATCTAAAGAAGAACCCGTGGCTAAGGAGCCGTCAAGCAGCTTTAAGGAGCGACGTCTAGTTACGCGCCCCTTGCCTTTACCAGAGGTTATTGAAGGTGACGGTGGCGAAACGGATTGGGCGTTGTGGGAAGACTTGAAGCGTAAGCAAGAATAAACCGATCCTTTACCAAGCATCGGCAAACTGCTGCTGTTCTACGCAGCAACTTCAGTCGCGCACCACCAAGACGGGCAAGTGGGTGTGCGACAGCACGGCTTGGGTGACGCTGCCCAGCACGAGTTTTTCCAGACCGCTGCGGCCGTGAGAGCCCATGACGATCAAGTCGGCGTTAATCGACTCAGCTGCCTGCACCACGCCACGCCAAGCCGCGTGGGCCTCAATCACCGAGGTCTCAACCGTAACACCTGCTTCTTCAAATATGGCTTTGGCAGCTTTGACGGCGGCATTGGCTTCGGCGGTGGCGGCGCTCAGGTACTCGGCCTGACCGTAGGCAAAATCGGTGCCGACGCCGGTAAACGGGTACGGATCAATAACAAAAATGGCGGTGACTTTGCTGCCAAATGCTTTGGCCAAGTTAATGGCTTTGTCAACGGCCAGTTGGGCGGTAGGGGAGCCATCGACGGGAACGAGTATGTGCTTGAACATAATGAAATCTCCTGATAATTAATGGTACTCAGTGTCGTAGTGACGCCTGCAACGATCCTTGACCAAAATCAAATTATTGACCAACTTCTTGAAATCCAGCAGCGCGCAGGGTAATCACCAGCGTGTCACGGTGGCCGTCATGGACATCAGGCGTCAACGGTTGAATGGGGGTTGATTCATGAATGACGCGGGCATCGTCCAGCAGCAATACCGACCACGGCTCGGCCAGGGTAAAGCGCTGGCCATTGGGTCCTGCGGCATCAAAAACGCGGGTCTCACCGCCCTTCACGCCTTGGCGCTCCACCAGAAACACGGCCACCATGTCCACACCATCGCGGTGCGCGCCCTCGGGCGTCGGGCGGCCGATGCCGTCTGCGGTGTCTATGCGAAATTGGTGGGCCTCGACAAACCAGGGTTTTGTGCCTTTCAGGCCTGAACAAATGTCACCCAGCCAGCGCAGCAACTGGGTCCACACCGCTTGCTCTTGTAGCGCGGGCAAGATGGGTTCAAACAACCGCTCCATACCGCCATGCAGGGCGTTGTACTCCACCGGTTGCCAGTGCGCCCGATGCGGCACCAGAGTAACTTTGCCCTCATGAATCACATAACTGGCGTGCCGACGCCTGCGATAGCGGCCGCCATCTTTCAGGAAGGCATCGGGGGGTAGCGCGTCCCACAAGGGGTTCAGTGCGAGCAAGGCCGGTGCGGAACAGCCACTAAAGGTGCTGACGCTGCAGGCGTCCAAAACGCAGTAACCCTGCTGCTGCAAAACGCGGGGCAGCGCGCTGAGCTCGGTTAATGCGGGGGGTGAAAATGTGGTCGTCATGGGCGTCTAGCTTAGCGTCTGGTTCGACGGGGTAATTTCAATTGGTAATTTCATGACGATGGTCAAGATGGCGAGGCGGAATGCACGTATGCTGTCGAAAATTTTTTTGGGAACATCTCTATGTCAACTTTGCAATGGTCGGATTCGCTCGCACTTGATTTACCTTTGATGGACGACACGCACCGTGAGTTTGTCGATTTGCTGGCCATCGTCGTCAAGGCATCCGACGCCGATATTCTGCCAGCCTGGAAGACCTTGGTTGACCACACCGACGATCATTTTGGGCGCGAAGACCAATGGATGCGCAGCACCCGTTTTTCGTCCAGCAACTGCCACACCATGCAGCACAAGGTCATTTTGCAGGTGATGCGCGAAGGCGATGTGCGCGGCCAGGCGGGCGAGCTCGACGTGGTGCGTCAAATGGCCTATGAGCTCGGCATCTGGTTTCCGCAGCATGCCCAAAGCATGGACGCGGCGCTGGCCCTGCACCTGCGCAACGTGGGGTTTGATGCCGCCACGGGCCTGGTTAACGCGCCCCAGGCGCTGCCGGTCGAAGAGATTCATGGCTGCGCAGGCGAAAGCTGCTCCAGCCCGGCCGACCAGAGCAAGGTCGCGGTTGAAGCCTGAGCACACAGCCACGCCGCAGATCAACGCCCTGCGCCATCGCCCCCATGAAGATGTGCAGGCCCTGCTGACCGGCACGCTGTTTGTCGCCCTTGGGATTGTGATGTTTGGCCACTCCGGGCTGTTGACAGGGGGCACAGTCGGCATTGCCTTTTTGATTCACTACGCCACCGGCTGGAATTTTGGCCTGGTCGTGTTTCTTATCAATTTGCCGTTTTATGGCTTGGCTTGGCAGCGCATGGGCAAAGCCTTCACGCTCAAAACGTTTGCCGCCGTGGGTTTGCTGTCGGTCTTGGTGAATTTGCTGCCCAAGTTGGTCACCTTTTTGGCCTTGTCTCCGCCCTTTTCTGCCGTGATGGGCGGCTTGCTGATGGGGACCGGCATGCTGGTGCTGTTTCGTCACAAGGCCAGTCTGGGCGGGTTCAATGTGCTGGTGCTGTATTTGCAGGAGCGCTTTGGCTGGCGCGCTGGCCGCATACAAATGGCGCTGGACTGCGCCATTGTGTTGGGCTCATTCGCGCTAGTGGACTGGCAACACGTCGCGCTGTCGGTGCTGGGCGCCGTGGTGCTGAACCAAACGCTCGCCACCAACCACCGGGCCGGACGTTACATGACGCTTTAGTCGCCGTCTCAATCCACCAGGGCGGCGTACACCAGATCGCGGAACAGCATGCGGTAGTACTCGCGCTGGTTGGGGGCTTGTAACATCAGACAGGCAAACAGGTCTTCGGCCGGATCGACAAAAAACGTGGTACCCGCCATGCCACCCCAAAAGTAGGTGCCGACCGACCCCGGCACGCTGGCCACGCCCAAATCCCGGCGCACAGCAAAACCCAGCCCGAACCCATGCCCCAGCGGCAACAGTGCGCGTGATGCGCCACTGTTGACCAGAATATCGCCCAAGTGGTCTGCCGTCATGAAATCAACGGTTCGGGGGCCCAGCAAACGTACGCCATCGAGTTCACCCTTGTTCAGCATGAACTGCAAAAAGCGGGCGTAATCTGCCGCCGTGGACGCCAGTCCGCCGCCACCGGACTCCAGCTTGCCGGCTTCGCGAATATCGATCACGCGCATCTGCACGCCACCGTCCGGGTCACGGGCAAACGGCTCGGCAATGCGGGCGTGGTGCTCGGGGGGCACGCTAAACCAGGTTTCGGTCATGCCCAGCGGCGCAAAGATGTGCTGTTGCAAATAGGCGCCCAGCGTCTGGCCGCTCACCACTTCCACCACGCGCCCCAGCACATCGGTGGCGCGGCCATATTCCCACGCGCTGCCGGGCTCGAACATCAGCGGCAGGCCCGCCATCTCATGCGAAAACTCGGCCGTGCTGCGCTCGCGGGAACCGATGCGGGTTTGGGCATACTGGCGCTGCACCGGTGCACTGCCCATGAACTCGTAGGTCATGCCCGCTGTGTGGCGCAACAAATCCTGAATCGTGGCGAGCTGTTTCACCGCTTGCAACTGCACCGCCCCGTCCACAACACGGGCCACTTTTTGGGCGGCAAACTCGGGCAGGTACTTGGCCACCGGGTCGCTCAGCAGGAGCTGGCCCTGCTCCATCAGCATCATCGCGGCCACCGAGACGATCGGCTTGGTCATGGAGTAAATGCGAAATATGGCGTCGCGCGCCATCGGGGTATCCGTCGCAGGGTCAAGCTTGCCCAGGCTGTCAAACAAGACGACTTTGCCGTGCCGGGCAATCAAGGCCACGGCACCCGGTAAGCGCTGGCGGTCGACTTCGGCTTGCAGCACCGCCATCAGCCGCGCGGTGCGCAGTGGGCACAAACCGGCGTCTTCAGGCGCGGCGGTCGGCAAGGGCAAGCCAGCGTTGGGGGCGTGGGGCTGGCTCATTCGCATACGCCTGTCATGGGTGGGTAAAACATATTGATCTCCAAAAATAATCAGCTGAGCTGGCTGGCGGCCATGCTAATACGGTTGTGATCCGTCCGTGGCGCTGTCGTGGTGGTAGCGGGGCAAACGTGCACCACAGTGCAGGCAATAGTTGGCTTCGGGTAGCTGGCCTTCGGTCAAACACTCGTGGCAGGTCCGCGTCGTCGGCGGGGTGCCGCTGCGCATGGCGGTCATCTCGGCGGTGACGATACCGGTGGGCACTGCCAGCGTGCCCCAGCCCAACAGCATCATGGCGGAGGCAATTAGGCGGCCCAGATCGGTCTTGGGCGTGATGTCGCCAAAGCCGACCGTCGTCATGGTGGTGATGGCCCAATAGACCGACGTCGGGATGCTCGTGAACCCGTTGGCCGGCCCCTCTACCACATACATCAGGGTGCCGATGACCAGCACAATCATCATCACGGCAGACAGAAAAACCAGAATTTTGCGGCGGCTGGCCTTCAGCGCCCGGCCCAGCGACTGGTATTCAGACAGGTATGCCGTCAGCTTGAAAATACGAAACACGCGTAGCAAACGCAGCACGCGCACATCAATCAGGGCATGCACTTCGGGCACCAGCAGCGCCACATAGGTTGGAAACAGCGCCATCAAATCAATCACGCCGTAAAAGCTTCGCGCGTAGCGCCAAGGGTGGCGCACACACACCAGCCGCGCCACGTACTCCAGCGTGAAGGCAATGGTGAACAGCCACTCCAGCCACGCAAACACCATGCGTGCCGACGGGTTGACGCCCTGCACGCTGTCGGCAACCACCACGGCGATGCTGGTCAGAATGATGGCAATCAAGCACTTGTCAAACAGGCGACCGGCGCGCGTGTCGGCCTCAAAAATAATGGTGTAAACGTGCAAGCGCCAACCGGACAGCGGCTTGCCGAGAACTTCCTGGGTTAAAACTGCCATGCTCTGCTTTCAGCCTTGTGGGATGCGCTGCACCTGATGGTCTGCGCACCGATATAGGGCAAAACGTCCCGCCATGAAGCGCATCGTCTTGCTTGATAAAAACCTGATTGTCACTGAACCCACCAAGCCGTGATGTGTGTCATGAAATGCATTATTTGCATAGCAGCCAAGGGCAAACCCTGACGTTTACGCAGAACGCGGCGCAGTAAAGTACCGCCCTGAGACGGTAAGATCATAAAAATCATTGCAGGCATGTTTTATGCTGCAGAAATGTCTCACGGGTGGTTTATCGATTCGCCCATCGTTTTTTTATTTTGCTTTACCCAAGCAATTCACCAAGGAAATTTACATGAAGAAGCAGTTTCTGGCGCTGGCCGTTTTGGCCGCAACCACCACAGGCGCGTTTGCCCAAGCCAATGACACCATCGCCAAAGTCAAAGCCTCCGGTGAAATCACTATGGGCGTGCGTGACTCATCCGGCCTCTCCTACACGCTGGGTGATGGCAAATACGTGGGCTACCACGTCGAACTCTGCCAACGCATCATTGCCAACCTGGAAAAAACGGTAGGTAAAAAAGTAACGACCAAATACCAATCGGTCACCTCCCAAAACCGTATTCCTTTGGTGCAAAACGGCACCGTGGACGTTGAGTGCGGCTCCACCACCAACAACGCCACACGCCAAAAAGACGTGGCCTTTGCGGTCACCACCTTTGTTGAAGAAGTCCGCATCGCCGTCAAAACCAGCTCGGGCATCACCAGCATCAGCCAGTTGAACGGCAAAAATATCTCGACCACCACCGGCACAACTTCGGTGCAAACCTTGCGCAAAAACGAGCGCGCCAACGGCATGGATTTCAAGGAGGTCTACGGCAAAGACCATGCCGACAGCTTTTTGCTGCTTGAATCCGGCCGCGCCGATGCATTCGTGATGGACGGCTCGATTCTGGCGAGCAACATTGCCAACGCCAAAGCCCCGGCTGACTTCAAAATCGTGGGTGAAGTACTCTCTGTTGAACCCATTGCCATCATGATGCGCAAGGACGACCCGGCCTTCAAAAAGCTGGCTGACGACACCTTGCGCGCCATGATGAAGTCCGGCGAAATCGCCAAAATTTACGACAAATGGTTCATGCAAGCCATTCCACCGAAGAACACCAAAGTCGGTCTGACGGTCAGCGAGAGCAACAAAACCGCTTGGGCTAACCCCAATGACAACCCGATGGAAGCCTACGCCAAGAAATAAACGGACCGATCTGACTTGAACCCAACCCCGCCTGGCTCTGGAGATC
>CAJAFJ010000112.1 GCA_903938955.1 uncultured beta proteobacterium
AATAGATGTTCATGCCAGCCGGGGGGCAGAGAAAACCCATTTCCATATTGGCCAAAAAGATGATGCCAAAGTGCACCGGGTCAACGCCATAACTCAGAGCCACCGGCAACAAGAGCGGCACCAGCACCACGATGGCGGCAAAAATCTCCATCAAGGCGCCCGCCGCAAACAAAAAGACGTTCAGCACCAGCAAAAAGACAAACTTGTTGGGAATCACCCCCTGCACCCACTCGATGGCCGCATTGGGGATACCGGCATCGACCAGGTAATTGGTCAGGCCCAGCGCCATGCCCAGGATCAGCATCACGCCACCAATGATCTGCGCGCAGTCGCCCAGGCACTTGGCCAGCGTGCGCAGAGTCAACTCCCGGTGTGCCATTGCCTGGGTTGCCACGGCGTAGGCGGCCGTCAGGGCCGCGCTTTCGGTTGGCGTGGCCAGCCCGCTGACCAATGAACCAATCGCCACCAACGGGGCCAGGATTTCCCACTTGGCAGACCAGGCGGTGGCCATGACCGCCTTCGCCTGCGGGCGGGTTGCAGGCACCTGGACGCTTGCGCCAACGGTCGGCCTGCGCGTCAGATAACCGCCAAACACCAGCAAAAAAGCGACCATCACGACCGCAGGGACCAAACCCGCCAAAAACATACTGTTGATCGGCACGCGGGCAATGATGGCGTACATGATCAGCGGCACCGACGGGGCAATCAGCACGCCCAGCGCGCTGGCGCTGGTCACCAAACTGATGCTGCGCTGTTCCGGGAAACCAGCCTGGCGCAGCAGCGGCAGGAGCAGCCCACCGAGCGCCAGAATGGTCACTCCGCTGCCGCCCGTGAAGGCGGTAAAAAACGAACACAACACCGCCGCAGCCAACACCGTGCCGGTCACACCGCCGCCGAACAGGGCCATGAACACCGCACCCAGCCGTTGTGCGGCCCCGGTGCGCGCAAAAATCAGCCCCGCCAGCGTGAACAAAGGCAGCGCAGGCAACGAGGGGTTGACCGTGATCTGGTAGTGAGACAGCGGGACCGACGCCAGCGGCAAACCCTCCTGCCAAAACAGCGCCAGCGCCAGTCCGCCCAAGACCGCAAAAATGGGCGCCCCCGCCAACAACACGGCCACCAGCCAGAGCGCCATTGGCCACAAGGCCACACTGGAGCCATCCAACGCGCTCGCCAACACAAAACCAAGCGCCGGCAGCCCAAGGCCACACACACCCCGCAACCAGAGCGTGGTAAAGCAGCGCCCGCCCAACTTCAGCCCGAGCAGCGCAAAACCGAGCGGCAAGGTGGCTTGCACCCACCAGACCGCAATACCGTAGGCCAAGGTGTGCGAGGCGTCCATTTCACTGGCGACAAAGCGCCAACTGGCCAACGCCAGCAAACCGCAAATGACCGCGGCGCTGCCCTTGGAAAACACCAGTACCCACGCCAGAAAACGGGCATTGCCGCCATTGGCCAAGCCGCTGCCCAGCGTGGTGAGATGCCCATAACGCTCCGCTGCCACCGCGCCGAACATGGCCATCACCAGCCCCAGGTGTTGGACCAACACCGGTGCGTTGTCGACGCCCTGACCCAGCAGGGGACGCATGGCCATTTCGATCAACGGAATCAGCGTCATCAACACCAGAGCAGTGGATGACAACAGCTCGTCAAAGCGCCAAAGGCCGCGCAGGCGACCGCTCCAAAGCGCCGTCACGGCTACTTGCCCCTGCCAGCGCGGTAGGTTTTCAGATGCGCAAAAACTTCATCAAAAATATCGGTGGGCACCAGTGTGCCGCGAATGCGCGGGTACAGTTTGTCGGCCAGATCTGTCCACTCACGCATCTGCTCGGGCGTGGGGCGATTGACCACCAGGCCGCGCTTTTTCATGGCCTCGACCGCTTCATCGACCTCCTGACGGGCCTGGGTCCGCATTTTCAAACCGGCTTTTTCACCGGCAGTACGCACAACGGCCTGAACCTCGGGCGTCATCTCATCCCAGGCTTTTTTGGTCACCACCAGCGCGCCGACAATGGGCGCCCAGTTCATATCCAGCATGTGGGGCGCCATGGTGTAGACCTGGCTGGCGAGTGCGAAATACGGGGTGGAGGGCACCACATTGATCATGCCGGTCTGAATGGAGGGCAAGATATCACTGGTCTCCAGCGGCACCGGCGTGTAGCCCAAGTTTTTCATGATGCTCTGCTGCTCGGACTCGGAGCCCCAGGCAAAAAATTTCATCTTCTTGAAATCATCTGGACGAAACGCTGGCTCTTTCGAGAAAAAGCGCACCCACCCGGCATCGCCCCAGGCCAGGATGACAAAACCTTTGTCGAGGAAGCGCTTCTCCATGGCGGGGCGCATTTTTTCTCGCACGTAGTCCACTTCGTCCCAGCTTTTGAACAGCAGCGGCATGGTCTGCAGCGCGCCAATTGAGGGCTCAATCTCCCGCAGACCGACCACCGAGAGCAGCGCCCCCTGCAGCTGCCCAATGCGCATGCGCCGTGCCAGCTCGGTTTCACCGCCTTGACTGCCATCGGGATAAATCAGGTATTTGGCGCTGCCGCCCTGCGCCGTGCGCCAGACCTCGCCCAGTTCCATCAGTTGCCGGTGGTACAGGGAGTTTTTCGGCGCCAGGGTGCCAATGCGCAATTGCTTGTCGGCAGCCCAAACACTGTTCAAGCTCAGCAGGGTGAGGCAGCACAGGCTGACCGAGGTCAGCTTTCGCATGAAGTTCAAACGTGTAGTCATCGTGGTGTTATTCGGTCAAAAAAGATCATCGGCGGTGTCGAGCAACCATTGCGCGCGCTCACGCATGACCGCGCTCTGCACATCATGGCGCCCTGTGCTGGCTGCCAGTGCCTGCTGCAGCAGGGCCTCGAAGGCGCTGCGCTCACCGGCGGGCAAAGCCATGCTTTCGGCTTTGGCGACAAAAGCCCCGGCACTCTGGCCTGCGCTGACGGCAATCGCCTGATCAAAATAAGCCAGCGCCTGCTGGCGCGAGCCCCCGGCGCGGGCAGCCTCAAACGTGCCCATCAGGCTGGCCAAGGCACCCGCGCCAAATTCTGGATTGATCTCCCACGCCAAACGGGCCAGGCGAATCGCCTGTGGCAAGTCGGCCACCACCTCGGGTTGGTCCTTGGACAGTGAGATATAGACACCCCAGGACGCGGCCGCCCAATACGCCACACCAATGTTTTCAGCGCGCAAACGGGGCCAGTTCGCGGGTTGCGGGCTGGCCAGGGCCTGGGCAAAACCAGGTGTCTGCTGGGCCAGGGCGGCCATGGCGTGGCGATGTGCACGCAGGTAAAGCCGGGCGGCGCGTTCACGCAGTTTTTGGGCCGCCTTGACATCTTTCGCCTCGATCCGCTCGGCCTCGCTGGCGACAAACGCAAAGGCGTATTGGGTGAATCCGCCCGCCACGGCCTCGGCCAATTTGAGGTTGTCCGGCGTCTGGCGCAGCACGGATTCAGACAGTTTGAGATAGAAAGCGCTGGCTTCACGCGCCAGCACCAAGTCATCTTCCGGCGCTTGCCCCTGCGTGGCCAGTGCCTCGGCCACGCCCTGTACCAGCAAATGGCGCGGCGAGCAGGCCCCCAAAAAAACCAACATGGTCATCCAACCCAAGCGGGACCAAAATCGTCTTGAACTGGTGACACCGTGATGCAGATTGAGTTTCAAATTTCCACCATCACATCGTTTCCATAGGACTTTATTGAAAAGTCACTATAGCGATGGCTTATGAAAATTCAGTGACAGGCCTGCGAAGCCCTCGTGACGTTTTACAGCAAGCCAACGTCAGTCACCACCTCGCGCCATGCTGCCAGCTTGCGCTCATAACACCAGCTGGCATTGGCGGGACTAGTGGAGGGCAATTTGTAAATGGGCAAACCCAGCGCGGCGGTGTGTTTGGCGTGCTTGAAACTCTCACCCCCGTTGTGGGCGATGGCCTGGAGTTGCGGGCACTGACGGGCCAGGCGGGCGAAATCGTTCACTTGTGCGTTGCGTATAGCCGTATCCAGACTGCCCTCGCGCTCGCAGGACGCATAAACATCCCACACACCCACGCCGCGCGCCAGCAACCATTCGCTGCGTTGCTCGTAGCGGTCCAAGCTCAGCGGATGGGGACTGGCGGGCCACAGGGCGCCAAGAATTTTCCAGAACTGGTTTTGCGGATGCGCGTAATACTGCTGGCGCGCCAGCGACGCCGCGCCCGGAAAGCTGCCCAGCACCAGCAAACGCGTGTTGTGGGAGACGATGGGCGGCAGGCCGAGCAGACGCAGAGGCGGCTGAGGCTGGTCGATTGGGGCGGGCTTGCTGTTCATCAGTCCTTGAATTCTGCCTTGCGCTTGCCCATGTGGGCCATCATGGCTTCCTGCAGGTCGTTGGACATCAGCATGGCGGCGTTCCAGGTGGCCACGTAGTTCAGGCCGTCGGCCACCGAGTGGTCGCGGGCGTAGGTGATCATTTCCTTGACACCGCGAATCGACAGCGGCGACTTGGCGGCGATGGTGGCGGCAATGTCGCGCACCCCCATCTGCAGCGTCTCGCGCGAGTCGAACACGCGATTGACCAGCTGCATCTCACGCGCCTCCTGCGCGTTCACCTTGCGGGCGGTGTAGGCCAGCTCGCGTGCCATGCCTTCGCCAATCAGTTTGGGCAGGCGTTGCAGGGTGCCGACGTCGGCCGTCATGCCGATGTCGATTTCCTTGATGCAGAAGCTGGCGTCGCTGCTGCAATAGCGCATGTCGGCGCAGGTGATCAGGTCGATGCCGCCGCCCACGCAAGCGCCATGCACGGCGGCCAGCACCGGCTTGCGGCAGCGCTCCAGGCTGGTCAGGGTGTCTTGCAGGTCCAGAATCACGCGGCGCAGGTTCTCGCGCATGCGGCCTTCGCAGTCGTTTTGAATTTCCTGGCCCAAGCCCATCATCATTTCCAGATCGATGCCGGAGGTGAACACCTTGCCCTCACCTTCGAGAATCGCCACCCGCGCCTCGGGCGTGGCGTCGACCCACTGAAAGGCTTTGCGAAGCTCCTGCCACATCGGCATGTTCATGGCGTTGGCTTTTTCAGGGCGGTTCAGGCGGATGGTGGCAATGTGGTTTTCCAGGCTGACGGTCAGGGTCTGGTAGACCGGATTGGAACTGTCCGCCGGGTTGGAAACGGTGAGCTGCCCTGACGGACTGACCGGCTGAATGGCCGATTGCGCCACCGGCTCACCCAGCGCCACCGCCAGTTCAGTGCCTTGCTTGATGGCGCGCTTGGCGTCCAGTTCAGCGGCCTTGTCGGCACCGCCAATCAGGTGCACGCTGCAGCCTGCCGCCAGCAGTTCGGCTTGCAATTCGCGTTGCGGGTCTTGCCCGGCGCAAACCACGATGGTGTCGGCCGGGATGATCATCTCGCGCTCACCCACCGTGATGTGCAGGCCCGCGTCGTCCACCTTGCGGTAGGTGACACCGGCGATCATCTCGACCTGACGATTCTTCAGCGAGGTACGGTGAATCCAGCCGGTGGTCTTGCCCAGGCCGTCGCCGACCTTGCTGGCTTTGCGCTGCAGCAAAAAGACTTTGCGCGGACTTTTTTCGATCTGTGCCGGGCGAATGCCGCCGCGCTCTGAATAAGTGGTGTCCACGCCCCACTCGGCAAAGAACTTGGCCGGGTCCTGGCTCGGGCTGGTGCCCGTGTGCAGCAAAAATTCAGCGGTATCGAAACCAATGCCGCCCGCGCCGATCAGCGCCACCGTGTGGCCCACCGGGCGCTTGTCGCGCAGCACGTCCAGATAGCTCAGCACCTTGGGGTGGTCGATGCCCTCGATGGCAGGCAGGCGCGGCGTGACACCGGTAGCCAGCACGATGTGGGCATAGCCGCCCGCCGCCAGCTCAGGCGCTGTCACACGCCGGTTGAGTTCCAGCTTGACGCCGGTCAGTTCAATCTGGCAACCATAAAAACGCAGCGTTTCATAAAACTCTTCCTTGCCCGGCACCTGTTTGGCGATGTTGAACTGGCCGCCAATCTCGGACGCGGCATCAAACAAGGTCACATCGAACCCGCGCTGCGCCGCCGTGGTGGCACAACTCAAACCCGCCGGGCCAGCGCCCACCACTGCGATGCGCTCCCGCTTGGCGGTGGGCGTGATGTTCAGCAGCGTCTCGTGACAAGCCCGTGGGTTCACCAGACAGGACGTGACCTTGCCCGCAAACATGTGGTCCAGACAGGCCTGGTTGCAGCCGATGCAGGTGTTGATCTCGTCCGCCCGGCCCTGCTCGGCCTTGCGCACAAACAGCGGGTCGGCCAGAAAAGGGCGCGCCATCGACACCATGTCGCAAAAGCCATCGACCAGCAGCTGCTCGGCCACCTCGGGCGTATTGATGCGATTGGTGGCGACCAGCGGAATGCCCACTTTGCCCTTGAGCTGTTGCGTGACCCAGGCCCAGGCAGCGCGCGGCACCTTGGTGGCGATGGTGGGAATGCGCGCCTCGTGCCAGCCGATGCCGGTGTTGAGAATAGTGGCGCCCGCCGCTTCAATCGCCTGCGCCAGTTGAATCACTTCGTCCAGCGTGGAGCCGCCCTCGACCAGATCGAGCATCGACAGGCGGTAGATGATGATGAAGTTCTGGCCCACTTTTTCGCGCGTGCGGCGCACGATCTCAAGCGGGAAACGAATGCGGTTCTCGTAGCTACCGCCCCATTCATCGTCGCGCTGGTTGGTGCGGGTGGCAATGAATTCGTTGAGCAAATAGCCTTCGGAGCCCATGATTTCAACGCCGTCATAGCCTGCGACCTGCGCCAGCGCCGCGCAGCGCACAAAGTCGTCAATGGTCTGGCCGACTTCTTCCGTCGTCAAGGCCTTGGGGCACTTCGGGTTAATGGGCGCCTGAATCGCACTGGGCGCGACCAGGTCGGAATGGTAGGCGTAGCGGCCAAAGTGCAGGATTTGCAGGGCGATCTTGCCGCCTTCCTGGTGGACAGCAGCCACCACCGGTTTGTGCTTGTTGGCTTCTTCCTCAGTCGTCAGACGGGCGCCACCAGGCATCGGGCGACCGCGGTCATTGGGCGCAATGCCGCCGGTCACGATCAGGCCAACGCCGCCGCGCGCCCGCTCAGCATAAAAGGCGGCCATGCGGATAAAACCATCTTTGACCTCTTCCAGCCCCACATGCATGGAGCCCATGATCACGCGGTTGGGCAGGGTCGTAAAGCCCAAATCGAGCGGGGCCAGCAGGTGCGGGTAAGGGGTCATGCGGAAGTCCTCTAAAAAGAGTCATTTCAACGTCAGCCGTTAACCAGCGCAGCGCGTTGCTACAAACAAGCGGTAGGTCAATCTTTGCGCAGTTTATGGGAACTCTTTATTTGATGCTGTTGGATTGGCGCGACGAATGGATGATGCGCCAAGCCCGCATTCACCGCATGATTTTGCGCAAGAGCATCTTGTAAGAAGAGAGTTCAATACAGTGGTCGAAGCCAATGCTGACCGTATTAAATGAGGACAAATGAGGACTTGAGCAACACGTAAACGAGTGTTGCGTATAGAGTGTTAACCATATTGATTTTTTGCATTTCAGATTCAAATAATCTTGGCTATAAAAATGAACTTATTTTGCTGATCAAGCTCAAATTTTTGGTACACAGCAAAGGTAAAGAGTCGCACTGTTTTTAAGTGGTAATGGCATCCAGGAGGTCTTATGGACGTTATTGGTAACTATGTCGCCCGCTATGCGCGAAACCGCGAAGAAGAGTTAACACTCGATGAGTACTTGGCGGAATGCAAGCGCAACCCGTTAGCCTATGCCACCGCTGCTGAGCGCATGCTGGCAGCCATAGGTGAGCCGCAATTGCTCGACACGCGCAACAACCCGCGCCTGTCGCGCCTGTTTGCCAACAAGCTGATCAAAATCTACCCAGCGTTTGCCGAGTTCTACGGCATGGAAGACGCCATTGAGCAAGTGGTGAGCTATTTCCGCCATGCCGCACAAGGGCTGGAGGAGCGCAAACAGATTCTTTACCTGCTCGGCCCGGTGGGCGGAGGTAAAAGCTCGCTGGCCGAGCGACTCAAGTTCCTGATGCAAAAAATGCCGTTTTTTGCCATTCAGGGCTCCCCCGTCAATGAGAGTCCTCTGGGGCTGTTTGATGCCGCCGAAGACGGGCCGATTCTGCGTGAAAATTTTGGTATCCCGACCCGCTATCTGCAGCGGATTCTGTCGCCTTGGGCGGTCAAGCGGCTGGACGAATTTGGCGGCGACATCCGGCAGTTCAAGGTGGTCAAACGCTACCCCAATATTCTGAAACAGATTGGTATCTCCAAAACCGAACCGGGCGATGAAAACAACCAGGATATTTCTTCGCTGGTCGGCAAGGTGGACATTCGCAAGCTGGAGAGTTTTTCGCAGGATGACCCCGACGCCTACAGTTTTTCTGGCGGCTTATGTCTGGCCAATCAGGGCTTGCTTGAATTTGTGGAAATGTTCAAGGCGCCCATCAAAGTGCTGCACCCGCTGCTGACGGCCACG
>CAJAFJ010000113.1 GCA_903938955.1 uncultured beta proteobacterium
CACAATCTTCTGGAAATCGCCCTGGTGTTTGGACGCATCGGCACGGGTCTCCAGCTTGCCTTCCACCGCTGCTTTGGACAGCATGTTGGCATCGGCAATCATGGTTTGCACGGACAACTGAATGGCGCGCACCGAGTTGGCCAGTGCGCCAATTTCGTCCTGGTTGTCAATATCCAGCTTGAAGCTGAAATCGCCGGCGGCCATCTTGTTGGCGCCGTCCACCATTTTTTGCGTAGGGCCGGTGATGGAGCGGGTGATAAACCAGCCAAACAGAACCGTCAGCAGTGAGGCAATGGAGCCCAAAATAATGATCAGGCGCTCGGTGCTGTTCACCAGCTCATCGGCATCTTTGCCGGCCTTGGTCACCAATTCGGTCTGAAATTCAGTCAAGCCCGCGATGGCTGCAATGTAGGCGTTCTGCGATGTGCGCAGCTCACCCTGCATCAGGGGCACGATCTCGGCTTTTTTGTCGGCCTTGAGCAGATCCATGAATTTATCTTGTGCCGCAACGTAGGCCAAGCGAGACACTTTGATCTTGCTTAGCAATTCCTTGCCCTTGTCGCTGGTGATGCTTTTCTCCAACGTCTCCATGCGATCGGTGATGATCTTGCGCTGTGCAGGAATGGCGTCCAGCGATTTTTGCTGCTCGACGCCACTGTAAATGTAGGCGTTACGCAACTGGCGGGCGATGGTGCTGAGCGCCTCGACCATGTCATTGGCCTGCACGGTCTTGGGGAACTTGTCGTTCACCATGGACTCGATCTCGCCGTTGAGCGCCGACAGCCGCACATAGCTGACCGAGGCGATCACGATTAACAAAATCAGCGTAATGGCAAATCCCAGCCCAAGCCGGATGCCAATTTTGAGGTTATTCAACATGGAAATTTCCTGATTTATAAAACTTGAATATGTGAGAAAAATGCAATTTGAAAAGACCCGGCCTCAAGGCGGTGGTCGGTCCTGCGGACCGCCCGGGGCGGTGCGCCAGTTGTCCATTTCAAGACGTGGGGTCAGGCGGGTTTTCATGTGACCTGCCCCTCAAATTGGTCATTGCGGCTGGACGCGGCAGGCGCCCGCTTTTCGCTGTTGATGCAGCGGCGCACCAGCGCGGGCACATCCAGAATCAGCGCCACATCGCCGCTGCCCAGAATGGTGGAGCCGCTGATGCAGGTGACCTGGTTGAAGATGTGCCCCAGTGGCTTGATGACGGTCTGAAATTCGCCCAGCAAGGTGTCGACCACGAGGCCGGCTTTTTGCCCGGCGTATTTCAGCACCACAATGTTTTCACCCCGGGTCGGCACGCCTTTGATACCGAACAGTTCGCGCAGGCGAATAAAGGGCAGCACCTCGCCGCGCAGGCTGGTGTAGTCGTGGCCCGGCTCGGCGGTGTAGGCCACGCACTCTTCGATCATGTCCAGCGGAATCGCGTAAACCGACTTGCCGACCTCGACCAAAAAGCCGTCAATGATGGCCAGCGTGAGCGGCAGGCGCACGGTGACTGTGGTGCCCACGCCTTCTTCACTGGCCAGGCTGACGGTGCCGCGCAGCGCCGTGATGTTGCGCTTGACCACATCCAGCCCAACGCCGCGCCCGGACAGGTTGGTGATCTGCTCGGCGGTCGAAAAGCCGGGCTCAAAAATCAGCGCATAGACCTCGGCGTCGCTCAGATGGTGCCCGGCCTCGACCAGGCCGCGTTCAATCGCCTTCGCCAGAATGCGCTCGCGCTTGAGGCCACCGCCGTCATCCTGCACCGTGATGACGATGCTGCCGGAGTCGTGAAACGCATCGAGTTTGAGCGTGCCTTGGGCCGGCTTGCCGCGGGCAATGCGCACCTCAGCAGACTCAATGCCGTGGTCCATCGAGTTGCGCACCAGGTGCATCAGCGGGTCGCCAATTTTCTCGACCACGGTTTTGTCCAGCTCGGTTTCTTCGCCGTCGATGATGAGGGCGATGTCCTTGCCCAAGTCACGCGCCACGTCGTGCACCACGCGCTGGAAGCGGTTGAAGGTGGCGCCAATCTTGACCATACGCAGTTGCAGCGCGCTGTCGCGCACTTCTTCGACCAGCATCGAGAGCTTGGAGGTGCTTTCTTGCAGGTCGCTGATTTGAGCCCGCCGCGCAATCAGGTTGACGCTGGCACCGGCAATAATGAGCTCGCCCACCAGGTTGATGAGTTGGTCGAGTTTGTCGGCATCGACCCGGATCGAACGGCTCTCGGTGGCGCCGATCTCTTTGTTCTGCTTTTGTTTGGTGAGCGCGGCCTCGACCACTTCGGGCTGCACCGAGCCTTGCTCCACCAGAATGGTGCCAATCGGCTTGGCTGGGGTGTCCGACTGCGAGTTGAGCGCCTGGTCAAGCTCTTGCGGGGTCAGCGTGCCACAGCGCACCAGCATCTCGCCCAGGCGGGCCATGTCGCCCTGCTGGCGCTGGATCAGGTTGACGTACTCTTCAATCCGGCTGTGCGGCGGCAGAATGTGCAGACGGCAATCGTCCAGCACAAATTCAAAGACATGTTCAATCGCCGCCTTGTCGGCCTTGCTCTGGAAGGCAATCTCAAAGCCGAGGTAACAGGCCTCGGGGTCCATCGCATCCGCCTCCGGCAGCGTATCCGTCAGCGTGACCATGCCGCTGATG
>CAJAFJ010000114.1 GCA_903938955.1 uncultured beta proteobacterium
ACGCGCCCTGACGGCGTCTGCAAAAGCGCCAACCTGAACCACAAACCGGCCTTCGCTGGCATCTGTTTTCTTCGCCGTGTCAGCGGTTTTCCCATCCAACAGCGCCTGCGCCTTGGCCGCCTCATGGACTTTGGCATCGGGCTTGGGAAGCGGCTTTTCAGCGGCTTTCTCAACCACCTTGGGCTCAAGGCTGGCTACTTTTTTAACCGGCTCATGCCCCTTTTCCGGCAGACTTGAAGGCACTATTTCTTCTGTTTTCTGGGCGTCCGCCTTTTCCGTCACCGCAACGGCAGGGGCGACCGGCGCGGCCGCTTCAGGCTGGGTCACATCCACCGCAGCCGGTGCGGGGATGCTCAGGGGCCGGGCCTTGTTCTTGTCAGGGATCTCGATCGGGGTGTCGACAGCAATCGGGCGCGGCTGCTTGTCAAACAGCATCGGTAAACCGATCACGCCGATCAGCACCAGCACCGCAGCGCCAATCAGCCGGTATTTTGGCACGCTTGCGCATGCCCTCGATACTCTCGGGCTGAACCGGCGCGACCGACGGTTCGTCGCCACTTTTTCGAAATTTGAAAAAAGCCATGATGTAAAAAAACTCAGGGGAAGGTCAAATTTCAGGAACTTGGGTCGCGGGCATGTGTTTGGCATGAAGACGGGGCAGACCGTCCTTCAAAATGCCGCCCACGGTGTAGAACGACCCAAAAACGACGATTCTATCAGTGGGGTCTGCCGCCTCAATGGCCGCCTGCAGGGCTTGCTGCGGGTCCGGCCAAGCCGTGGCCGTGGCTGTTTTTCGGGTATTTTGGGCTTGCCACTTGGCCAGCAAGCCCGCGCCGGACTCGGCCCGGGGCGTTGGCAAATCGGTGAAATACCACTTGTCAATCAAGGGATTGATCTTGACCAGCATGGCGGCCAGGTCTTTGTCAGCCATGGCCCCGAACACCGCGTGCGTGGTCGGAAAGTAGCTCATGGCATCCAGATTGGCGGTGAGTGCGGCCACCGAATGCGGGTTGTGCGCCACGTCCAGCACCAGCGTCGGCTCACCCGGAATGATTTGAAAACGACCCGGCAGCTCGACAAACGCCAGTCCGTTGCGCACCGCCTGCGCCGTGATTGGCAGGCGCTCACGCAAAGCCGCCAGTGCGGCCAGCACGCCTGCCGCGTTGACCAGCTGGTTGGCGCCGCGCAAAGCCGGATAGGCCAGCCCGCTGTAACGGCGCCCGCGCCCGGCCCAGCCCCATTGCTGCTTATCGCCCGACACATTGAAATCCACACCAAAACGCCACAGGTCGGCGCCGACTTCCAGCGCATGGTCCAGCACGCTTTGCGGCGGCATCGGATCGCTCACGATCACCGGGTGGCCGGTGCGCATGATGCCGGCTTTCTCATAGCCAATGCTTTCGCGGTCGGAGCCGAGAAACTCGGTGTGATCAATATCCACGCTGGTGATGATGGCGCAGTCGGGGTCGATGATGTTGACCGCGTCCAGCCGCCCACCGAGGCCGACTTCCAGAATCACCACATCGAGCTGGCTGTGCGCCATCACATCCAGAATGGCGAGCGTGGAGAACTCAAAATACGTCAGGGAGACTTCAGCCGCATCCTGGTGCCTGGCCTTTTCCACACGGGCGAAGGCCGCGACCAATGCATCCGCCTGCACCGCTTCGCCATTGAGGCGCAAGCGCTCTTCAAAGTGCACCAGATGCGGCGAGGTGTAGACCCCGGTGTGGTAACCCGCTTGCAACAAAATGGCTTCCAGCATGGCACAGGTGGAGCCCTTGCCGTTGGTGCCCGCCACGGTAATCACCGGGCAGCCGAAACGAATTTGCAGGGACAAGGCCACGGCGCGTACCCGCTCCAGACCCATGTCGATGTTTTTGGGATGCAGTTGCTCGCAATGGGCGAGCCAGTCAGTCAGTGTTTTCATAGGGTTTTCCATACGGTTGTGGATTGTCGCCGACCTTGAGCCGATGGCATGATTCGGGGCATGAACACCCCCACTACAGCCCCCACCGTGACCGTTTTCGGCATCCCCAACTGCGACACCGTCAAAAAAGCGCGCACCTGGCTGACCGGCCAGGGCGTTGATTACCTGTTTCACGACTTCAAAAAACAAGGCGTTCCCGCCGACCAACTCCCTAGCTGGATCGCCGCCGTCGGCTGGGAAAAGCTGCTGAACCGCAAGGGCACCACCTGGCGCAAGCTCGACGACGCCACCCGCAATGCCGTGGTGGACGCGACGACCGCCAGCGCGGTGATGCTGGCCAACCCGAGCGTGCTCAAACGCCCGGTGGTGGTGTGGGGCGATGGTACGGTGAGCGTCGGGTTCGAGGTCGCCAGCTTCGCGGCCCGCCTGCCCTAAAATTACGGGTTACCGTTGGCCTGACGTCGTCAGCAGCCGCCCTTATCCACCTGAACTTGCATTCACCATGACCACCACCCACATCGACGGCGTGTCCGTTACCACCCAGGCCAGCGTTTACTTTGACGGCAAATGCGTCAGCCACGGCATCACGTTTGCCGATGGCACCAAAAAGTCCGTTGGCGTGGTGCTACCCGCCACCCTGACCTTCAACACCGGCGCGCCTGAAATCATGGAATGCGTGGCAGGCTCCTGCGAGTACAAACTGGCAGGCACCGATGACTGGATGACCTCCACCCCCGGCGAAAAGTTCAGTGTGCCCGGCAACTCCAAGTTCGACATTCGCGTGACCGAGGCTTACCACTACATCTGCCACTTCGGTTAAACCGTTGGCATTCACACTCGCGTTTCGCTCTGTTTTTTATAGCTGCTCACGCATGTATTGTTTGAGCTAGAGGCCCATTTAATGTCAAACACCATCCTTCAAAACACCCCCATCGGCCAAAAAGTCGGCATCGCCTTCTCCGGCGGGCTGGACACCAGCGCGGCTCTGCACTGGATGAAACTCAAGGGCGCCCTGCCCTACGCCTACACCGCCAACCTGGGCCAACCCGACGAGTCCGACTACGACGAAATCCCGCGCAAGGCGATGGAATACGGCGCTGAGCTGGCCCGTTTGATCGACTGCCGCAGCCAATTGGCGGCTGAAGGTCTGGCGGCGCTGCAAAGCGGTGCCTTCCACATCTCCACTGCCGGCGTCACCTACTTCAACACCACGCCCATCGGCCGGGCCGTGACCGGCACCATGCTGGTGTCGGCCATGAAGGAAGACGACGTCAACATCTGGGGCGACGGCAGCACCTTCAAGGGCAACGACATTGAGCGCTTTTACCGCTACGGCTTGCTGACCAACCCATCGCTGAAGATTTACAAACCCTGGCTGGATCAGGCCTTCATCGACGAACTCGGTGGCCGCGCTGAAATGTCGGCATTCATGACGCAGCACGGTTTTGGCTACAAGATGTCGGCCGAAAAAGCCTACTCGACCGACTCCAACATGCTGGGCGCCACGCACGAGGCCAAAGACCTGGAATTTCTCAACAGCGGCATGAAGATCGTCAACCCCATCATGGGCGTGGCCTTCTGGAAAGACGAAGTCGAGGTCAAACGCGAAGAAGTCACCGTGCGCTTTGAAGAAGGCCGCCCGGTCGCCATCAACGGCGTCGAGTTCCCTGACTTGGTAAGCCTGATTCTGGAAGCCAACCGCATCGGTGGCCGCCACGGTCTGGGCATGAGCGACCAGATCGAGAACCGCATCATCGAAGCCAAGAGCCGCGGTATTTACGAAGCCCCCGGCCTGGCGCTGCTGTTTGCCTGCTACGAACGTCTGGTCACCGGCATTCACAACGAAGACACCATTGAGCAGTACCGCGACAACGGCCGCAAGCTCGGCCGCCTGCTGTACCAGGGTCGCTGGTTTGACCCGCAAGCCATCATGCTGCGCGAAACGGCGCAACGCTGGGTGGCGCGTGCTGTGACCGGTTCCGTGACGCTGGAACTGCGTCGCGGCAACGACTACTCGATTTTGAACACCGAGTCGGCCAACCTGACCTATGCGCCCGAGCGCCTGAGCATGGAAAAAGTGGACGACGCGCCGTTCTCGCCGCTGGACCGCATTGGCCAACTGACCATGCGCAATTTGGACATCGTGGACACCCGCGCCAAGCTGGGCATTTATGCCAACGCAGGCCTGTTGTCACTGGGCAAAGACGGCGACTTCCTGAACCTGAGCAACGACGCCGGCAAGTAAGCTCAGTGATGGTGTGAGCGCAGGCGAATGCCGGTCAGCCCGTAACTGGGCTTGAGTTGCGAGAGATAGTCTTTCGCAATCGGCGGCAACGCCGACGGGGTGATGCCCAAGGACGACAGCCCCGGCACCTTGCCGGTGGCCACGTTGTCCACCTTCATCGAGTCCAGGTTGTCGCGACTCATCAGGGGCTTGCCGGGGGCCAGTTCCATCATCGCGGCCTGCAAACGTCCCATCCACTGGGGCAGCGCAATCACCGGGCGACCGCGCCCCTCGCGGACACCGCTGAGTTGTGCCGACAGTTGCACCAGTTCTTTCAGCGTGAATACATCCGGGCCGCAGGCCTCAATGATGCGCGGTGATTGGGCATCCCTGGCGCCAACGCGCTTCAGGCTTTGTACCACCGCCGTGGCCACGTCCTCCACCCACACCGGCTGAAAACGGGCATGGGCACCGGCCAGCGGCATCACCGGGAACAATTTCTGCAGTTTGGCAAACAGGTTGATGAACTTGTCTTCAGCACCAAAAATAACGCTGGGCCGCAGAATCGTCAGCGCAAAACCGGCCTGCGCCTGGCTGTTGGCACCGGCGCCCATGGCCGCCTGCATCAACACCGCCTCGCCCTGCCCTTTGCTGCGCAGGTACATCGACGGCGCCGACTCGGCATGCAAGGCATCGGCCCCCAAGGCGCTGATATGCACCACTTGCTTGACGCCAGCCGTCACACACGCCCGCGCCAGTTTTTGTGGCAACGCCACATGCGTCTTGTCGAAGGCCGCCTGCGTACCGTGCAGGATGGCGACCAGATTCACCACCGCGTCCTGCCCCTTCAAGGCACGGGTGAGCGCCGCCTCGTCATGCACATCCAACTCCAGCACGGTGACCAAAGACAGGGGTAGCAAATGCTGCGCATGGGCGTATTTGCGGGTCGGCACCGTCACATGCCAGCCCTCACGCACCAGTTTTTCACACACATGGGCACCGACAAAACCGGTGCCACCAAGAACCAAAATATTATTCATATGCTGAATCTACAGGATTGCGCCAGCAGGCTATTTGCGAACAGTTAAACAACCACCGGTTCGTGCTCCAGCATGATGCCAAAGCGCTCATAAACACTGGTTTGAATGGCGCGGGCCAGCGTCATCACCTCGCCGCCGGTGGCACCATCGCCGTCGCTACCGCCGCCCCGGTTAACCAGCACCAGCGCCTGTTTTTCGTAAACGCCGGCCTGTCCAACCGACTTGCCGCGCCAACCGCAGGAATCAATCAACCACCCCGCAGCCAGCTTGACCGAGCCATCGGCCAGGCGGTAATGCACCACCTTGGGATCGCGGGCGATGATGTCGGCACACTGCTCGGTCGTGACCGTGGGGTTCTTGAAAAAACTGCCCGCGTTGCCGATCACATTGGGGTCGGGCAGTTTGGCGCGGCGAATCTCGCACACCCAGTCAAACAGTTGCTGCGCGGTCGGCTGCGTGCAATCATGTTCAGCCATTTTCTTGTCAATGTCAGCATAGCCAAGCACCGGCTTCCAGAGCTTGGGCAAGGCAAACCGCACGCGCAGAATCAAGGCCCGATCCTTCAGGCCCAGCGCTTGATGACCGCCCGCAGGCACGGCCTCGGCACTGCTGTGTTTAAAAATCGAATCGCGGTAGCCAAACGCACACTGTGCGGCGTTGAGCGTAAAAATCTGCCCGGTTTGAAGGTCCATCGCATCCAGCGAGTCGAAGCGGTCTTGCAACTCGACACCGTAAGCGCCCACGTTTTGCACCGGCGAGGCACCCACCGTGCCAGGGATCAGCGCCATATTCTCCAGCCCGGGGTAGCCCTGCGCCAGCGTCCAGGCGACAAAATCGTGCCAGTTTTCACCGGCACCGGCCTCAATCATGAACGCCTTGGCGGTCTCTTCAACCAACCGTCGGCCCATAACCTCGACTTTGAGCACCACCGGTTTGACATCGCCGGTCAGCACGATGTTGCTGCCCCCGCCCAGCACAAATTTGGGCTCAGCACCCCACTCGGGATGACTGAGCAACTCGCGCAGGTCCGATTCGCTGGCGATGCGCACCAGCGTATGGGCACGGGCCACGATATGGAAGGTATTAAAAGCCTGAAGGGGGACGTTTTTCTCGACTAACATGGCGGGATTGTCGACCATTTTGTGAGTACTTCCATGCCCTCTTTTGATACTGTTTGCGACGCCAAGATGGTGGACGTGAAACACGCCGTAGAAAACACCACTAAAGAAATCACCACCCGCTTTGACTTCAAGGGCACCCCCGCCGCGATTGAACTCAAGGACAAGGAAATCACCGTCATTGGCGATGCTGAATTCCAGCTGACCCAGATTGAAGACATTCTGCGCAACAAGCTCACCAAGCGCGAAGTGGACGTGCGTTTTCTGGACATGGGCGACGTGCAAAAAATCGGCGGCGACAAGGTCAAGCGCGTCATCAAGGTGCGCAGCGGCATCGAAACCGAAATGTCCAAAAAAATCCAGCGCCTGCTCAAAGACAGCAAACTCAAGGTACAAGGCGCCATTCAAGAAGAAAAAGTGCGCGTCACCGGCGCCAAGCGCGATGACCTGCAGGCCGCTATGGCCCTGATCAAAAAAGAAATGACCGATCTGCCCCTGACCTTTGACAATTTCCGGGACTGATGAAAGTAGCCGCCCTGTTACTCGTCCTGCTGGCGCTCAGCCAGCAGGCCTTGGCCCAGACAGTGACACTGTCGGGCATGCTGGGTGGCAAGGCACTGGTGATCGTCGATGGCAGCGCGCCCAAAAGCGTGGCGGTGGGCGAGACCTACAAAGGCGTCAAAGTCATCTCGACCCAAGGCGAACAGGCGGTGCTGGAGATAGCCGGCAAACGCCACAGCCTGCAGGTCGGTGAAGCCCCGGCCAGCGTCGGCAGCCAAGGCAACACGGGCGACAGCGGCAGCAAAGTGGTCTTGAGCGCGGGCAGCGGGGGCCACTTTTTAACCCAGGGACAAATCAACGGTCAGGCGGTGCAACTGCTGGTGGACACGGGTGCCTCGGTGGTGTCGTTGAGCACCGGGGATGCCGAACGGATCGGTCTGAAGTACAAAACAGGCCAGGCGGTGCACATGAGCACTGCCAACGGCGTCATTCCGGGCTGGCGACTGAAACTAGCCTCGGTGCGCATTGGGGATGTCGTGGTGTATGAAGTGGACGCCATTGTTTCGTCGGGCGCCATGCCTTTTGTGCTGCTGGGCAACAGCTTTTTAACGCGTTTTCAGATGACACGCACCAACGACCAGATGGTTCTCGAAAAACGGTACTGAACCATGAGTGTGACCGTCAAGACCGAAAACGAGTACGAAGACCTGCTCAGCCTGTGGTCCGACCTGGAGTCTGGCTTGGGCATTATTCTGGGCAGCCCCGCCAGCATTCAGGAGTTTGAACAACGCGTCTGGCAGTACGACCGCTGGATGAAAGCCCTGCTGGACCGCGACACCGATGTGGGCTTGTATCTACTGTTTCAGCTGGCCTCCAACTCCCCCGTGGGCTACAGCGCCTCGCACGCGCTGGTCTGTTCCGTGCTGTGCCACCTGATCGCCGTCGACCTGCAACTGCCGCTGCCCGAGCGCAATAGTCTGGTGCATGCAGCCCTGACCATGAACATTGCCATGACCGGTCTGCAAGATCAACTGGCCGACCAACTGGACAGGCCTACCGCGGAACAGCAAATCGCCATTCGATCCCACGCGATCAAAGGTGGAATGATGTTGGCCAACATGGGCGTGATGGACGACATGTGGCTCGACACCATCCGCTATCACCACGACGAAAGCACCGACAAGGGCGACTTGCGCACCGTGGAGCCAACCCGACGCCTGTCGCGCATTTTGCGCGTGGTGGACCGCTACGCCGCCATGATCAGTCCGCGTAAATCACGGGAAGGCCGCAGCGCGACCGAGTCAGTACGCGCCATCATCGGCAACACCGAAGAACGCAACGATGAGGTCGGCCACGCCCTGCTGCGCGCCGTGGGCCTGTGCCCGCCGGGCACCTACGTGCGCCTGGACAGCAAAGAAATCGCCGTGGTCATGCGCCGCAGCAGCAAGCCCAACCTGCCGCATGTGGCCATTGTGATCAACGAAGCGGGCATGCTGATGAACCCGCCGCGCCTGCACCGCACCGCCAACGGCAGTCCTGGCATCAAGTCCGCCCTGGCCGCATCAATGGTGCGCGAGCGCCTCAACCACCATTTGATTTTGCAGCTCGGCGCCTATGCGGCGGCACACACCTGACGGCGGCCGAATCCAGCGCCATCAACGCGGCGATGCCCCGCCACGACAGGGGCTGGATGTTCAGACCAAAAAAAGGTGCTCTTGCGAGCACCTGTCAATCATTTCATGGAGTAAAAAAACGAATTGCGCCGAGCCCTTAGAAGGCGTAGTTCAAGCGCAGGCGGAACGAGTTCTCTTTCACATCGGCCAGCCCGCTGACTTTGGCGGTAGAAGAAGATAAGGCGGGCGTGATGGTGGCGCCCTTGATGTCAAACAAAGGAATGGCGTAGGACGCGTAAAAAGTTTGTACTTTCTGATCGCCACCGGTCTGCTCGGTCTTGCCTGAAATAGAACCGAGCACCAGACCACCGATGGCAGCGGTCACAGCAAAGCCGCGCTGGTTGTTGTCCGAATTGGAGGAATCGGTCTTGCCGCTGGCGTAATTACCTGTGAGCTTGAAGCTGCCGAAGTCGTAGCCCAGCGTGGCGCCCACACCGCGGATATCGTTGGTCGTACCACCGATAGCGAGGGGCGCGAAATGGCCGGACTCAAAGCCCACTCGGGCAGTCAGAGGACCCGCCACATAAGACAACACGGGGCGAATACCCGAGGCCTTGGCGGTATCGCCCGGCGCAGCGGACGTGCCTTTGGTTTCGAGCACACCCACTTCAAGACTCAGACCATTGCCCAGGTTCATCGTACCGGCAGCGTGAAAGACGTTGGAATCTTTACGACCGCGCAAAGCGTTGGCGTAATAGACATTGCCGGCATGGTTAATCAAGGTATCTTGTGCCAGAGGGAACAAGTCTGCCGCTTCAAAGCGACCGAGTTTGACATCCCCCTTGGCGGAACCGACCTGAACCCACATGTCATCGGTAGCCGCCGTGCCGTCTTTTTTAGCCAGCAAGGACGCCCGGGCATTCACAAACATATTGGCACCCGCTTTGCCGCTGATATTAAATTCCACGCGACCGCCCTGGCTCATTCCTTTGTCCTCCGTGTTGTCCACTTTGGAGCCGCTACGGTAGGTGTTGTCAAACTCGATGTTGGCATCGATCACAGGGGCAGCAAAGGCGACGCTGCACAGGCCCATGGCGGCAGCGGCTGAAGTGGCACGAAGGGAGAATTGAAGGATGTGATTCATGTCGATGTCCTGATTTAAAAATGTTATGTGACGACAGAACAACGCTGTCATCCAGGCTCTTTACGTTGAAAGAGTGAACAAATTGTTAAATAAATCACATCTATTTAATTAGCCACAAGGGAAACCACCTAGCCGCGTTACCAAGGGGTTTCCGTTGAGCCCATTCCTCTGCGGTGCGCAGTGTGGCGCGTTTGATTCGGTTACCAGCC
>CAJAFJ010000115.1 GCA_903938955.1 uncultured beta proteobacterium
CCACCGCCGTCACCACGCGGGCGGCCGGTTCACCCATTTCTTCGGCCCAGCGCATCAAGGCATTGCCGCCCAGCGAAATACCGACCGCGATGAGGGCGCCCGGGTGCTGCTGCCGCAAGCGCGCCAGAATCCAGTTGATTTCTTCAAAGTCGCCGGAGTGGTAGGCGCGCGGTGCCAGATTAATCTCTCCGCTGCAACCCCGAAAGTGCGGCACGACAAAACCGTAACCCTTTAGCTGCGCAAAGTCGGCAAATGCCCCAGCATAGTGGCTGGCGGAGGAACCCTCCAGGCCATGAAACAGCACCAGTAAGGGCTTGCCGGGGGCAGCAGGCAACCAGTCCAGGTCGATGAAGTCAGCATCCGGCGTCGTCCAGCGTTCACGCCGGAAGGCGGGCTTGGCCCCGCGGGTTCGGCGGGCATACAAGGCAGACCAGATGGTTTGAAGATTTCCGCCCGGCAGCCAGGCAGGGGCTGCGTAATTCATCGCGTATGGCGCATGTTGGCGCGCGCTAGCGACCGGTCGGGTCAATGAAACACATGGGGCACTTCACTGACTTCCTGGGCTTCCTGCTCGGCGCCGGCACTGGCGTGGTGCGCCACCATACGCCAGCCTTGCGGCGTCTTGAGGTAGACGTTGGTGGCAATCACGTAGGCCTCCTGCGGCCCTTCATCTGTCAGCACTTCAATGCGTTCACGCACGCTGTGGATGCTGCTGGTCAATGCGTCGATCTTGCGCACGCCTTCTGGCCAGGCCCGAATCGTGCCATGTGAAAACATGGCATCGAAGGCGAAACGAACGGCACCGATGCCCACCAGCCGGGGACCGCCCGGGTGGACACAGACGATGTCATCTTCATCCGCCCAGCAGGACATGAGTTTTTCGAGGTCGGCGGTCTGCAGCGCCTCATAAAAGAGGGCTTCAACATCATCGGCCGTGCCGCCGATTACTGCGACTTGTTTTTTAATGAGGGTCATGGTGGGTGCGTGTGCGATGAGCTTGATTTTGCCGTGGTTTTAATTCCTCATGACAGGACGGCACATTGGGCATCGTCAACTTGCCACCGATAAACACCGCTTATGCTAGCCTTGATTTTTACTTGGGAGAGATTTTTATGACACGCTGGCTTCTAGTTCTTATTGCCGCGCTGACCCTGACCGGCTGTGGTTACAACGACTTTCAACGACTGGACGAGCAATCCAAGTCCGCGTGGAGCGAAGTGCTCAACCAGTACCAGCGCCGCGCTGATCTGGTGCCCAACATCGTCGCCACCGTCAAGGGCGAAGCGGCTTTTGAGCAGGAAACCCTCACCAAGGTGATCGAAGCCCGCGCCAAGGCCACCAGCTTGCAGGTAACCCCCGAGACCTTGAACAACCCGGAAGCCTTCAAGAAATTTCAGGCGGTACAAGGTGAGCTTTCTTCGGCGTTGAGTCGTTTGATGGTGGTGTCCGAGCAGTACCCGAACCTGAAAGCGAATCAGGGATTTTCAGACTTGCGCGTGCAGTTGGAAGGCACCGAGAACCGGGTCACGGTCGCCCGCAACCGCTATATCGAATCGGTGCAAGCCTACAACGTGTTGGCCCGCAGCTTCCCCAGCAACCTGACCGCCATGCTGTTCAGCTACCAGCCCAAGCCCGTCTTCACGGTGCAAAACGAGGCGACCATTTCCACCCCGCCCGTGGTTGACTTCAACAAGAAATAACTGAAGCATGGCACGCGGGCGGCACGCCATGCACGGAGCACAACGCGGTGTCCTGCGGCCACCGGCTGCAGGGGCGCGCCTGATGGATTGGCTCGCTGCGTTGCTCTGTTGTTTGTTTTTCCTCAGTGTGCCTGCCCATGCGCAATTGGCGGTTCCGGCGTTGACCGCCCATGTGGTGGACACCACGGGCACCCTGAATGCAGAGCAGGTGCAGGCACTGGACAGCAAACTCAGCACCTTTGAGCTCAGCCGGGGGGCACAAGTGGTCATCTTGCTGGTGCCCACCACGCAGCCTGAAGACATCACCAGTTATGCCAACCGCGTCGCCAACACCTGGAAAATTGGACGCAAAGAGATTGGCGACGGCTTGCTGGTGGTGGTGGCCAAAAACGACCGCAAGGTCCGCATTGAAGTCGCCAAAACACTGGAAGGTGCGATTCCCGATTTGGCGGCCAAGCGGATCATTGAGCAAGCCATCACGCCGCGCTTCAAGCAGGGGGATTTTGCCGGCGGCTTGGATGCCGGGTCAGATCACATCATGAAGCTCGTCACGGGCGAGGCCTTACCGGCACCGAATGCAGCGGCGAAAGCGTCGAATCAAGATTTTGAATGGATGGACATGCTCATCTTTGCATTCATTGCTGTCCCGATTATGGGTTCTGTCGCTCGCAGCGTGGTCGGCTCCAAACTGGGCACCTTGCTGACTGGTGCAGCGGCCGGGGGCTTAGCCTTCTTCATGACCAGCAGCTTGTTTATCGCAGGGCTGGTGATGGTCGTCGC
>CAJAFJ010000116.1 GCA_903938955.1 uncultured beta proteobacterium
ATGGTGCGCAGCAGGGCTTCTTGCGGGGTGATCTTGTAGGTGTTGGTCATGGTGCAATGAGGGTCAGTTTTAAAAATACGATTTGACGGACGGGTAACGTTGCAGGAAGCACCCTTTTTAAGGCGAAGCTGGATTGTCCATCAGAGCCAGCTTCAGGCCAAAGCCGATGAACAATACGCCAGCCAGTCGCTCCAGGCGCCGGAGACCACGCGCCATCACGGAGAAGCGCTGCGAAATGGCGGCACCCAGGGCGGCGTAACCAAGGCTGACCCACACACTGTTGGCGACGAAGATCAGGCCCAGCAGCAAAAACGTCCACGTCTTGTGCTCAGCGCCAGGCGCGATGAACTGGGGTAAAAACGCCAGAAAAAACAGGGCTACCTTCGGGTTCAGCACATTCGTCCAAAAACCCAGGGCGAACACATTTTTCAGTTGAGTATTCGAATCATTCAGAGCGCCAGCCCTTTCGTTCCTTGCTTCAGCAGCTACTTTATTGGCGGCATCATCAAGTACCGGTCTTGGGTCGTGATGCGCCTTCTGGCCACCCATGCCCAGCATCGACCACCCCACAAACACCAGATACGCGGCCCCCAGCCACTTCAACAGAGCGAACGCCGTGCCAGACGCTGCCATCAAAGCACTCAGACCCAGAGTCGCCGCCGTCACATGGACCAGGCAGCCGACCGTGATCCCCAGGGCTGCCACCGCCCCGGTGCGCCACCCGCTTTTAATCGACTGACTGAGGATGTACAAAACGTCCGGACCGGGCGTCAGGTTGAGCAAGACACCGGCCGCGATGAACCAGCCTAAATGGTCGATGCCGTTGAGCATTTAATTCTCACCCTCCAAAGTACCGGGATAACGGACATGTTAGGCCGCCAAAAAATCACGCAGGGCAGCCACCGTCTGGTCGATGCCTGCGGCGTCGACATCCAGGTGCGTAACAAACCGCAGCTGGTATAAACCGGTGGCCAGCACGCCGCGCGTGGCCAGATAAGGGATCAACTCCGCCGAGCGCGCCCTCACCTCGCCCACCAAATTAACAAAAAGAATATTCGTCTGGGGCGGCTCGACCAGCAGGCCGGGCAGGCGGCTCAGCCCCTCGGCCAAGCGCTGCGCCAGCGCGTGGTCATCAGCCAGACGCGCCACATGGTGATCCAGCGCATACGAGGCCGCAGCAGCCAACAGGCCCGACTGGCGCATGCCGCCGCCGACCATTTTTCGGATGCGGTGTGCGCGTGCCAGAAATTCGCGGCTGCCGCACAGGGCCGAGCCCACGGGGGCGCCCAGCCCCTTGCTGAAGCAGACCGATACGCTGTCAAAACACTGGGCGATGCGGCGCGCCTCTTTCAAAATAGCGTCGGCACTCAGCGCCGCGGGCGCGGGGCCAGCGACCTGTGCCGCCTGCGCCACCGCAGCATTGAACAGCCGGGCGCCGTCCAGATGCCGCGCCAGACCACGGCTCTTGGCCAACTCGGTGGCTTGTTGCACGTAGTCAAACGGCAGCAACTTGCCGCCCAGCGTGTTCTCCAGCGTCAGTAGCCGGGTGCGGGCAAAGTGCGCGTCATCGGGCTTGATGGCGTCGGCTATATCGGTCAACCGCAAGGAGCCGTCCGGCTGGTGATTCAGCGGCTGCGGCTGCACGCTGCCCAGCAC
>CAJAFJ010000117.1 GCA_903938955.1 uncultured beta proteobacterium
ACCGCCCGTTTTAATTAGGATTCTTCATGGCAGATATTCCCGAGCACGGCATCGCACGCGGGCTTACCAACTACGGTGACCGCGCTTTTGCCCTCTACCTGCGTCGCAGCTTTATAAAGTCAATGGGCTATTCGACAGAATTGCTGGAGCGACCCGTGGTCGGCATCGCCTCTAGCGGATCTGGTTTCAATAACTGCCATCGCGCCATGCCGGAGCTGGTCGAAGCTGTCAAGCGCGGCGTGCTAGCGGCAGGTGGACTGCCAATCGAGTTTCCGACCATTTCTCTAGGCGAGGTTTTTTTAAACCCGACCAGCCTCATGTTTCGCAACCTGATGAGCATGGATGTTGAAGAAATGGTTCGTGCACAGCCAATGGATTCGGTGGTACTGATCGGAGGCTGTGACAAAACCGTACCGGCGCAACTCATGGGCGCCGCCTCTGCTGATATACCTGCAATCCAGCTTGTCACTGGACCCATGATGACCGGTCGTCACGAAGGTGAACGCTTGGGCGCCTGCACAGACTGTCGCCGATTTTGGGGCAGCTTTCGCGCTGGCAAGATCGAACGCAAGACCATTGATGTGGTTGAAGGCCGATTGGCCACCACAGCAGGTACATGTGCCGTGATGGGAACCGCTAGCACCATGGCCTGTATCGCTGAGGCGCTTGGCATGTCCTTGCCTGGAACGGCGGCGATTCCGGCGGTTCACGCCGATCGTCTGCGGGCGGCCGAGGCCAGTGGCGCACAAGCTGTGCGCTTGATTCATAACCCTATTCGGCCCAGTCAAATCATCACGCCAAAGTCTGTGTACAACGCATTGCGCGTGTTGCTGGCACTGGGGGGCAGTACCAACGCAATCATTCATTTGACTGCTGTCGCCGGGCGCCTGGGTATTCCGGTTTCTTTGCATGAGCTCAATGAGCTCAGCGATACAACCCCCGTGTTGGTCGACCTTAAACCAACAGGCGACAACTACATGGAAGACTTCTATGCTGCTGGCGGCATGAGCGCTTTACTGCGAGAGTTGAAGCCCCTGTTGCACCTAGACACCGTGTCTGTGACTGGCGAAACCTTGGGTGAGCGCCTTGCTGCTGAGGAGGGTGCTTGGGTCGACCATCGCGTCGTCCGTAAGGCCTCTGAGCCCATTGAACCCGTGGGCGGGTTGGTTGCACTTTTTGGCTCACTAGCGCCAGGAGGTGCCATCCTGAAAAGATCTGCAGCTGACAAAACACTGTTCGAGAAAGAAGCGCGCGCAGTTGTCTTTACTTCTTTGCAAGACCTTTCTGAACGGGTTGACGATCCCGATCTGGACATTCAAGCAGACGACATCATGGTTTTGCAAAATGCAGGCCCAACCAGTGGCAGCGGCATGCCCGAAGCAGGCTATCTTCCAATTCCGAAGAAACTGGCAATGGCTGGCGTCAAAGACATGGTGCGCATTTCTGACGCCCGTATGAGTGGTACTGCATTCGGCACCATCGTCTTGCACGTTACGCCTGAGGCAGCAGCAGGCGGTCCATTGGCACTGGTGCGCAATGGTGATCGAATTCGCTTGTCTGTGAAGGAGCGCCGTGTTGACCTGCTCGTTGATGAAGCCGAATTGGCACGTCGTCGCGCAGAATTGCCAGCGCGTGGTGCAACACCTGAACGAGGTTATGGCAAACTTTACCAAGATCACGTGATGCAAGCCGATGCCGGATGCGACTTTGATTTTCTTCGTTCCACTGAAATGGAAACGAAATGAAAGCAAGCGATATTCAGAGCGGG
>CAJAFJ010000118.1 GCA_903938955.1 uncultured beta proteobacterium
GCCGGGGATCATGCTGTCCCAGACCTGCTCCACAAACACGCACTTGCGTTTGACTTGCTCGCACAGGGCACTGGCGATATCCACGTCAAAACCGGTGGGCTTGCCATCGGCAGACTTGAAGGTAAACGGCTCATACGTGGGGTCAATAGCGACCTTGAGGTCTTTACCCTGCGCAAACGAGACGGCACAGATCGATCCGAGAGCGATACACAGCAGAAGTTTCTTCATGGATTTCCTTTAATAACCGAGGTCCAACCCCGGCACGTTGAAAAATTGCAAAAAATCATTCTAAGGGCTACGCCCTTCAGAATTTACCTGGCGATGCGAGGGTAAACCTGCACACAGGCGATGAGGCAAAAAAAAGACGGCGCTAAAAGGCCGTCTTCTTGAAAGTAAAGCAAACGGGCCACACGGCCCGTTAAAAGTCAAAGGCCCGCGGCCTTGGCATCCTGTGCGATTTTGCGTTTGAAAAAAGTGATGAACCAAGCGCCCATACCAATCATGAAAAGGATGCCGGCAACGCTCATCAGGCCATAGTCGGTTGAAAAAAGATCGCTGAGTGCCTTCATGATGGTGTCCTTAAAAAGTAAGTCTGATACTGGGTTTTATCTTGGACACGACTGTACTAAGCGACGGGATTTTCTTTCTGATGTAGATCAAGTTTTAAAAACAAATGGATGAATTCTCTTGATGCATCACAAACCAGCCGACACGCGGCCAACCGCTACTTGATGCTCACCGCATCGGTCATGCGGTCGTACAGGCCATAAGCGTCGTCGGGTAGAACGCTGCATTTACCTTCCACCGCCACTGGCTAGCGCGATCAATGCACAGGTGAGTCGCTTCATAAGCAGGTTCGCCCCACCCCACCAAGGCAAGGCCTGCGCACCTTGGCAAATCAATGCTCGTGCTTCATACCGCAAAACTTGCCAATCGCCAGCCCCTTGCAGGCGACTAGCAGTTCTTTGTTGCACACCTCTTCTTTTTTGCCGGACTCCAGGCATTTGGCAGCGGCTTCATGTGCGGCCGCCATGGCACGGTGACGAGCGATGTCTTCTTTAGCCTCTTTGTCGCTGTGGGTTTCGGCGGCCTGACAAACCGACGCGCTCAGCGCAAAAAAAACGAGGGCAGAGAGTACTTTTTTCATAAATTTACCTGGATTGAATAAAACGAAGAACACTGACGCTGTAGGCGCCCAGCGCGGGTAACAGCGCCGCCCCCAGGACACGCCCAGTGCCAGACACGGCACCATGATGAGTTCAAGCGGTCAGACCATGCCACCCATCAACAAGGAACTGTCGAGGTGCAGCAACCATGCCAGCACCGCCGCGGCTGCCGGCATCTCGGTGCGGTTCGTGGCGTCACGCCTCTTCTGTCGGCTCTGATTTAGCATCTGCGTTACCAATTCGGCGTTTCAGCCGCTGCGGGAGGCGGCGGTGGTGCGGGCATCCAGGCACCGCTGGCGGCATAGACCGCTGCCGCCGCCAGGCAGAGCGACACGATCAGCGCCAGCCAGCCGCCGCCGGTGGCCGAGGCCGCCTGACCCGCCTGTGCCGTGTGTTTCCAGCCCGTCACCATCGGCTTGACCAGATTGTCTTTTTTGACGAAGGCGTAAAACACGATCGCCGCCAGATGCAGGCCAATCAGCACATAAATGGCATTGGAGGCCAGCTTGTGCAGGCCCGTCAGCTGGTTGCTCAGGTCCTTGCTGACCAGATCGAACAAAGGGCCCACAAAGGTGATGTCGTCATTTGCAAACAGGCCGCTGACCACTTGAAACCCCAGCAGCGCCAGCAAACCCAGCACCGACAGCGCGCCCAGCGGGTTGTGCCCCACACCGCGCCATTCGCCGCGCAGAAAAACCTTGACCTTGGCGGGCGTGGGAAAAAACTGGGCAAAGCGCGCGTAGGTCGAACCCATCACCCCCCAGACCAGCCGAAACACGACCAGGCCCACAATGAACAAACCGATGCGCCCGTGCCAGTCCATCAAATTACCGCCGATCTGGGCGCTGATGAGGGCGGCGGTGACGCTCAACGCCAGTAGCCAGTGAAACAGACGGGTCGGCAGATCCCAAAGGCGGATTCTTGGGTGAGTCATATGGATTTCATTACTTTTTGATGGATCGTTAGCGTTTTACGATGCGATTGTCCCAAGGATTTCTTGAAACCCAACGCTGGCGTGGCTTTGCTTTAATTATCAGTGAATGACAGCACCGTCGTTGTGTGATGCGAGTGGTGGATTTCGACACCCGACCAGTACCGAGTGCTCACCGGTGGCCGCTTACGAGAGGCAGAAAAATTTCACTATCGGGGTTCCCAAAAGCGACCCTTCAATTGACTTCGCCAGATTGACCTTGCCGACATTGGCGGCAGTGAAGTCTGAGACAGGTGTGCAGCGGGAGCTGACGAAGCGCTTGTTAAACTCACCTTTTGCCGTGAATGACATGAATCCCGGCCGACCCTCGTCTATAGCCGCTTCAGCCCCGACTTTTCATCGTGCGCACCTAGGATAAACGACCTTCTGTCCACAGCGTCCTGGTCGCAGCCACCCTGTTGATCAGCGCAGTCCGTCAGGTCTCACGACAAAGACGATGGCACGCAAGGCAAATCATCTAGAGCATTATTTTGGAATTCCCACATGGAAATTAAAGTCAACTTTCTCGACAAGCTTCGCCTTGAAGCCAAGTTCGATGACTTCACGATCGTGGCCGACCAGCCTATCCGCTACAAGGGCGATGGTTCGGCGCCCGGTCCGTTCGATTACTTTCTGGCCTCATCGGCCTTGTGTGCGGCTTACTTCGTAAAGCTGTACTGCTCAACCCGCAATATTCCTACCGAGAATATCCGGCTGTCGCAAAACAATATTGTCGATCCGGAAAACCGTTATCAGCAGATTTTCAAGATACAGGTCGAGTTGCCGGCGGATATCTCTGCCAAAGACCGCCA
>CAJAFJ010000119.1 GCA_903938955.1 uncultured beta proteobacterium
ATGTCGGTGCCATCAACATGGTTGCTGGCCGCAATGCAAGATGACAAGCCGGTCGTCAATGCGTCATAACCCTGCACAGGGAAAGCCATGGCCGCCTCAAGGTCTGCCACACCTGTCAAGCAAGGGTCTGGCAAAGTTCCCGGAACCGCAAGGCTTCCGACATCAGAAAACTCTCCATAGTAGCCAGCCATCTGTATATCTTCGTTTAGCAACTGCATTGCGTAACGTCCATTTTCAATTTGGCGGCTGGATTTCTCAAGTTCTGCCTGGGTGCTGCTTTGTCGTGCGATCAGGGCCGTCAGGCCAGCAAGAAGAATCATCCCGATGGTGATGGACACCATCCACTCGACAAGTGTCATACCGCGTTGATGACGCAAGGCGTGTCGCAAGCGTTGGGGTCTGACTGAAATTGGGGTGAATTTATAGTTATTCATGAAACCGCTCAACTGGATAAATCAACGATCTGTACGGGTAGTGTTATCGCTCTGCGCTGTGCTTCGACTCCGTATAGGTCTTTCCCGCAAGTCACCATTGCATTCGGTGCTACGGTGGGCCCATTGCCCTGCCAAACAACACTGACTTGGTACACTCCCGCCGCATCCACACTGATGCAGCCGCGTGCGCCCAGCATAGTGCCGACGTCGACCGAGCCTGTTTTCTCCGCACTGCCCAACAGCAAGCTGTTCCATTCGGTTAAATCGCGAAGGGCCTGTGCTTTTTGAGTGGTAGTGCCCACTGCGCAGGCAGGGGTGAGGGTTGACCCGGTACCCAGATAAGGTGTGCCACTGGTCGTCGTGGTGATTACATAGCAGGGTGCAGCCTTGCGGTTGGTGTTGATGCGGTTCACCATGTCCTGCAGCACCACCAAGGCCTGTACGCGTTGATAAGATTCCATCTGCGAGCGCTGGCTTTGCATCATCAGACCAACCAATCCCAGCAGTCCCAACATCAAAATGAGCAAGGTAACGAGCACCTCAATCAGACTGGAGCCGCGCTGCGCAAGCCGGGGCCTGAAGGTCGGACTCATGTGCAATCTCCTGTCGTACTTTTACTGCTTTTTGGCATCCCACTCAGGTCAAAGGCGATGCAGCGCACGCTGCCGTCCTGTCCTGTGATTTTCATGGTCGCTACTGATGCACTCAGGCGCCCGGTGCTTTGGTAGGTCACGGCTGATGTCGGCCCGCTAAAGGTCACGCCGGTATAACTTTGTTGCTTGCTGAGCTCAGTCGTGCCAGTGCTCACTGTCCAACCGTCTTGCCAACCGGTGGCTCCGCTGGATACGGCTGTGATAGTGACATCTGAATTGCGCTTGATCGCTTCGGAGCGGGCGAAGATGGCCGTCATGGCGAAGTCAGAAGCGGCCGTCTTGACACGCTGACTTGCGATAAAGCTTTTGAATGAGGGAGTCGCCAGCGCAGCCATCATGGCTGCAAGGGCGACGACAACCATTAGCTCAATGAGCGTAAATCCATGCTGTTTGTATCGCATCAGACAAGTCCTTACCAACAATCGGCGGCAGAACTTGCCGTGCCCGATTCAGTTTTTGCGCCAAGCTGGTCAAGAGTCACCGCACTGCACTTGGTATCGTTGCTCAACTGCGAGCCGATCGGTGTTCCGGTAATGAGATAAGCGGGGGTTCCTGCCAATGCTGTGCAATTGCCGGTAGCCGTGGGCATTGTGCAAGTAACGGTGATGGTGTATTTGCTTGAAACGTCTGCTGGTGTCGTCGAATTCAGATCAGCCAATGCGGTGCTGCCACCTGCATAGGTGCGGGCATCCAGCATGTACTGCTCTTGCTTGTTTGCGACAGAAAACATAAAGCTCTGTGCCGCCGACCGGTTGGCTCTGACGATGTACTGCGTGTATGAAGGGTAGGCCACAGCAGCCAAAATGCCAATGATCGCCACCGTGATCATCAATTCAATCAGCGTAAAGCCTGCGTTTTTTGCACGTTTTTTCATATGGTTTTTCATTTTTATTTAAAGCGTAACTAAATGCTTGTTTTTTTGACTATCTCACAGATCGTTTGTGCCGTTTAAATCGACTGACAAGCGGTTGAGCGCGCCTGACAGGTGGCAGGGCTGTTTTCCCTGCGCCTTACCAAGGCAGCGCCTGCCCATCATGGTTAAAGAAACCACCCGAGTCGTTGGCGCCCAGCCCGTTCAGCACTGTTAGCAAGCGCTGCGCCGCCTTATCGGGCTGGCGCACCTCCAGCCCGGTTTTGGCAAATGGCGCCGACAAGGCGCTGTGGACCGTGCCGGGGTGCAGGGCCACGCACACCGCCTCCGGCTGGCGCCGCCGTAACTCAATGGCGGCGGTATGCACCAGTTGGTTCAGGGCGGCCTTGCTGGCGCGGTAGCTGTACCAGCCGCCCAGCCGGTTGTCGCCAATGCTGCCGACCTTGGCTGACAGCGTGGCAAACACGGCCTTGCCCTGGCGCGGCAGTAGCGGCAAAAAATGTTTCATTAGCAACGCCGGGCCTATTGCATTGATGGCAAACGCCTGTGCCATGTGCACAGGGTCCAGTTGCTGCCAGCTTTTCTCGGGCTGGTGATTCTGGCTGTGCAACATGCCGGTGGCGTCAATCACCAGGCGCAGTTCCAGCCCCCGCGCCGCAATGTGCTGGGCGCAGGCGGCGATGCTGGTTTCGTCCAGCAAGTCCAGCGCGGGCTGGCTGCTGCGCGATAGCCCTACGACCTGAGTAAAGTTGGCGTCAAGTTGCAGTTGCTTTAGCAGCGCCGCGCCCAGCCCGCCCGTGGCGCCGATGACCAGCGCCAACCCACCGCCGGGGATCGAGTCCAGTGGCGCTTGTGTCATGCCGCCGCTTAAGGTTTACCGGCCAGAAATTGCTCCAGCTTGGCGCGGGTTTGCTGGCGCACCTGGCGTTGAAACCAGGGCGTCCAGCCCAGAATAAAGCCGGGCACGCCCAGTGCCTGCACCGACCAGCGCCAAAAGTTAAACGTGTCTTTGTGCGTGGCAATCAGGCCCTCGGGGGTGAAGCTGAACTCGGCGTCGACGGCGTTGTCCACCAGGCGGCCGCTGGCCATGAAGCGGTAATGTGCCTCCCAATGGGCGCGCCCGCTGCTGTCGCCCGCCTGGATGTCGCTGAAGACGAGTCTCCAATCTGCGCGCCCCTTGGCTTGGGTGGCTTCGCACAGCATCTGCCACATCGCGGCCACTTCTTTACGTCCGCGCAGCGAAAACGCCGGGTCGTCAAAGGTGGCGTCTTCGGCGTAGCAGCTGGCCATGGTGTCGGCGTCCAGGGCGGCAAAGGCGGTGTAGAGCTTGGTCAGGGTTTGTTCGTTTTGGTTCATGGTCAAGGTCTATGTCAATCTAGGGATTCGTTCAGCAGGTCGGCTAATCGGGTAAACGTGTGTTGTACGGTGGCGGCGCGCACGGCGGCTCGATCGCCGTCAAAGTGCATGCTTTCGGTCACCACCCGGCCCGGTAAGGCAAAGCCAAACCAGACCGTGCCCACCGGTTTTTCGAGGCTGCCGCCGCTGGGGCCAGCCACGCCGGTCACGGCCACCGCTACTTGCGCTTGAGAGTGGGCCAGTGCGCCCAACACCATGGCCCGCGCCACGGGCTCACTGACTGCGCCAAAGCGCTGTAGCAAGACGGGTGCTACGCCCAGCATGTCGGTTTTGGCTTCGTTGGCGTAGGTGACAAAGCCGCGTTCAAACCAGTCGCTGGACCCGGCCAGATCGGTGCAGGCGGCTGAAATCATGCCACCGGTGCAGCTTTCAGCGGCGGCCAGTTTGAAGGCTTTTTTGATCAGTAAATCGGCCACTAGTCTGCGCTGGGTGGGCATGCGCGGCGCTTGTTCTTGGGGCGATGCGGTCATTGAAAGAAGCGCCATCCGGCGATCACCAGCAGGGCGCATGCAGCCGCTACAAAGTCATCAAGCATGATGCCCAGGCCCGCCTTGCGCCACGCGCCGGGATCGGTGGCGGGGTTGACGCCATGAAACAGCCGATCAGCCCAACCGACCGGGCCGGGCTTGGCGGCGTCAAAGTAGCGAAACAGTGCAAACGCCAGCAATTGACCGAGCCACCCGGTGGGCGCCACCAGCCACAGCACCAGCCAGAAGGCGGCAATCTCGTCCCACACTATGCTGCCGGGGTCCAGCACGCGCATGTTTCTGGCGGTAACAGTGCAGGCCCACCAGCCCAGCGGGAGGGAGGCGGCGATCAGCACGGCCCAGCGGGTGTCGGTCATCGACGGTTGCATCACCACAAAGGCCAGCCAGGCCCACAGCGTGCCCGCGGTGCCGGGCGCCACCGGGCTCAGGCCCGAACCAAACCCCAGCGCCATGACATGCGCCGGGTGCGCCATCATGAAGCGAAAAGTCGGGCGCACGGGGGATGCCAGTGGGGTGTGGTCAGTCATATGGACCCGGATTGTAGGGTTGCGCTCGCCCGGCGTGCCGGTTCAAGGCGCCGATGACGCCGGTTATTCGACTTATAAAATGAGTTAAGTTACCGGCGTCATCGCCTCAGGCGCGTTTGCAGGCGTGCTTTATCAATGTGTGTCGCGCCTACGGGCTTCTGGAAAATTACGTGTCTACTTCACTTCCCCTGGTTCATATTGACCAGTTACAGACGGGTATGTTCGTGTCGCTGGACATGGGCTGGCTTGAGCACCCGTTTCTGGTCAACTCCTTTCTGATCAAAAACGACAAACAACTGGCCACGCTGCGCGAACTCGGCCTGCACATGGTGGCTTATGACCCGCACCGTTCCGAGACGCAGCCGCACCCGCTGGAGGTTGAGCCGGATGAGCCCAAGGCGCCGCAGGTCACGCCTGAAAACCAGCGCCTGATTGATGAAAAACATGTTCGCATTGGCCGCATGGCGGCACACCGTGACCGTGTTATTTTGCTGGGCAAGCAGTATGAGGAGTCGATTGGCACCGCCAAAGATGTGTTGACTGGCATCTTGCGCGACCCGCAATTGGCGGCTGCGCAGGCCACGGCGATGTCGGAGCAGCTGACGTCCACGTTTCTGGACGACCAGGGCGCTACCGTGATGATGGTGGCGGCCCAGAAGATGGATGACATCACCCACCAGCACGCGCTCAACGTGATGATTTTGACGATGGTGATCTGCAAGGGGCTGGGCGTGAGCCGCGAGATCATGAACGCGGCCGGCGTCGGGGCGCTGCTGCATGACATTGGCAAAAGCTCCATCAGCAAAACCGTGTTGCGCAAGTGGCCGCGCAATCGGGCTGAAGAGACACTGTACCGCCTGCACTGCGAGTACGGTTTGAAACTGGTGGGCGAGTACGTCAACCCCGGCGTGCGCGCGGTGATCCGCCAGCACCATGAGTGTTTTGATGGCAGCGGTTTTCCGGAAGGCATCAAAGGGGCGCAGATCAATCCGCTGGCGCGCATCGTGGCCATTGCCGACCGCTATGACACCCTGTGCAACCCTTTGCGGCTGGCAGATGCGTTGCCCCCGGCCGAGGCGCTGTCCACCATGTTTGCCCGCGAGGCCAAGCGTTTTGATCCGGCCATTCTGTCGGTTTTTATCCGTGAACTGGGCGTGTATCCGCCGGGCTCGTTTGTCCAGCTCAGCAATGGCTCCATTGGTTTGGTGATCGCCGCCACCGCCGGTAGCACGCTGAAGCCGACGGTCATGGTCTACGAGCCGGGCGTGCCGCGGCGCGAGGCTGTGGTGATCAACCTGACCGAGTCCTCGGAGGTCAAGGTGGACTGTGTGCTGAAGCCGTCCGCGCTGCAGCAGGAAGTGATCGAATACCTGAACCCCCGCATGCGCCTGTCGTACTACGCGCAAAAGGCCGGGGTGTAACGCCGCAAGTTGGTGCTGGGTCAGCCCCGGCGTACCCGCAGGACGGCACAAAGCCGGGTATGGAAGGTCTGGGTTTTGTAGGCCAGATGGTGGCGCACCGTGCCCAGGTAGCCAAAGGCGATGGCCCGCACCGACCACTTTGAAATCCACTCAATCCAGTGCTGCGTTTTCAGGTGATGGAAGCGATCGTAATCAAGACTGAAGGCCTCCAGTTGGGCATATTCCTGAGCGATGGCGGCGGCAGATGCCTGCAAGTTTTTGATTTCAAGCCGCATCGCCGGGCCCGTCGCCCGTTTTGAGTCAAGCATCTCCAAGGCGCGTTGCAAATAGGTTTGCGCCAACTGGGCCGACAGCAATACCCCGTAATCATTGGTGGTGATGGTGGCAACCCGATGCGCGCCTTCGGTGATGAAGGCGGCGATGGCGTCGGGGTCTTCAGGTGGTGGTGTCGACATGTCCGGTCAGTTTAGGGGCTGGGTCGTTTTCGGACACTGATAAATGCCAACGCAACGGGTGGTGGCTGCACGGCTTGACTGGCATGTTGCTTGCTAAACTGCGGTGAGCGCCATGCGTTCACGGTCAGCAAAATTTATGAAACAAATTAAGGATTTGCATGCCAGTCAGCACCGCCACTACGCTTCGAATGAAAGTCCTGCCGCTGATTGCGGCCGTTGTCCTGATCGCCTTTGCCCTGACCATCGGATTGCTGACCTACCAGGCCACCACGCTGCAAAAAGACGTCACGCTGCAATACACCGAGCAACTCGCCCGCACGCACGCCAGTCAGACTGCGGCGCGCATTGAGGTGGCGCTGGACACGGCCCGTGCCATCGCCCATTCCCTGCGCGGCATCACATCCGTCAACCTGAGCAACCGCGCGGCCACCGATGCCTTGCTGAAAAGCGTGCTGGACGGCGGCCCCGGTTTTCTGGGGGTCTGGACCTGCTGGGAGCCCAATGCGTTTGACGGCAAAGATGCCGATTACGTGGGCAAGCCCGGGCACGATGCCACCGGCCGCTTCATTCCGTACTGGAACCGGGGTGCGGGCAGCGTCGCGGTGGAGCCCCTGGTGGACTACGAAAAACCCGGCGCGGGCGACTACTATTTGCTGGCCAAGCAGTCGGGCGACGAGACTTTGATCGAACCCTACTCGTACAAAGTGGCGGGCAAAGACG